>JARCMA010000068.1 GCA_030248405.1 Microcoleus sp. MP8IB2.171 | reverse complement strand
TAAAAACTAACTCTGCTTAAATGTTTTGTAGGCACTCAATAATTATTCTCCAATATACCATATTCTACTAATATAAATTTTAGATGCGTTCGCCCTGCCTCTCCGGCGAATAGAAGAGTTTATTTCTTGGATGTCCCTTATAAAAACTGGTATAAACAGAATAACGCAGACAGTGCAGGAGCAAGTTTTTGAATAGCATTAATAACGTTGAGGTATACCAATTAGCAAATTTGTCTCACTTTCAAAATAATTATAAAATTAAAATTTGGTTAAAATATTTAACAAAAGACGGTACACAACCGTGTGAAAGTCAGGAAGTAGAAGTTATACTTGATCGGAATAAAGCTCAGTGGTTGATAGATAGAATAAATAACATTGAGCAAAAGCCAGATTGTGGCAGTTGAAGAATGTTTGATGGGAATTTTAGTATCTTGATAAACTATGGGAACTAATCTGTTAATTACAAAATAAACTCTGCTTCAGTTCTAGTTATTTTCGGCTGATACTGAGACAATAACTCTTTATATTTATCTGGATTTAAACAGTCCTGGACGCACTCCGACAAAGAAACCGGGTTTTTTACCGACTTTACGGTGTGTAACAAAGTATTTCGTAAAAAAAACCGGTTTTTGGGCCCCCACAGGGACGGGCAAGATGCCCATCCCACAAGAAAACTGACTCTTTGTGGAACAGGCATCTTGCCTGTTCTAGATGACTACAAACAACTACAAAAAAACAGACTCTTTGTGGAACAGGCATCTTGCCTGTTCCTGACAAAAGGCCACACAGATTACGAATCTCGATCGAGCTTCAGCACAGCCATAAAAGCCTCCTGCGGCACATCCACAGTACCCACAGACTTCATCCGCTTCTTACCCTTCGCCTGCTTTTGCAGCAACTTCTTCTTCCGTGAAATATCGCCGCCGTAACACTTCGCCAACACATCCTTCCGCAAAGCCGGAATGTGCTCCGAAGCAATCACCTTAGCGCCAATAGTCGCTTGAATCGGCACCTTAAACTGGTGGCGAGGAATCAACTCCTTCAGTTTTTCAGTCAAGCCGCGGCCCACATTATAAGCCTTATCCCGGTGCACAATCATCGCCAAAGCATCAACCGGATCGCCATTAATTAAAATGTCCATTTTCACTAACGGATTTTCGCGGTAGCCAATTATGTGATACTCCATACTCGCATAACCGCGCGATCGCGATTTCATCTGATCAAAAAAGTCCGTCACCACCTCCGCCAAAGGCAACTCATAAACCAGCGTAGTCCGCCCCTGACTCAGATACTTCATATCCATAAAAATGCCCCGCCGATTTTGAGATAATTCCATCAGCGCGCCCACATAAGTTTCCGGCGACAGCATTTCTACCCGCACATAAGGTTCCTCAATTTTCTCCCGATACTGAGGATCTGGCAAGTGGCTCGGATTGTCAATTGTTAACACTTCTCCTTTAATTGTTGTGACTTGATAAACCACAGAAGGAGCCGTAACAATCAAATCCAAATTGTATTCTCTCTCAAGTCTTTCTTGCACAATTTCCATGTGCAGCAAACCCAAGAAACCGCAGCGGAAACCAAATCCCATCGCGCTCGAAGTTTCCGGTTCGTAGGAAAGCGCCGCATCGTTGAGTTCCAGTTTTTCCAAAGCTTCCCGCAAGTCTGGAAATTGGTCAGCATCGATCGGGAACAAGCCGCAAAAAACCATCGGCTTAGCCTCCGTATAACCAGGCCAGGGTTCCGATGCAGGCTTCTTGACCAAAGTAATTGTATCCCCGACGCGAGCATCAGCTACTGCTTTAATTGCCGCGCCCAGATAACCAACTTCCCCCGCGTGCAGTTCGTCTACTTGCACTTGCGTCGGTGAAAGGATGCCCAATTCATCGATGACATATTCCTTGCCCGAAACCATCAACAACACCCGATCGCCCTTTTTGACACTTCCGTCCATCACCCGGAAATAAACAATCACCCCGCGATAAGCATCGTAATAACTATCAAAAATTAACGCCCTCAGCGGTTTATCAACAGTATCCTGCGGCGGCGGCACCAATTCGACGATCGCCTCCAAAATCTCATCAATACCAATTCCTTCCTTAGCAGAAGCCTCAATCGCCCCGCTACAGTCCAGACCGATAATCTCTTCAATTTCCCCTTTCACCCGTTCCGGTTCCGCCCCCGGCAGGTCAATTTTATTTAAAACTGGAATAATTTCCAAATTGTGTCCCAAGGCAAGGTAGACATTTGCCAGGGTTTGTGCTTCCACGCCTTGAGATGCGTCTACCACCAGCAGCGCCCCTTCGCAAGCAGCGAGCGATCGCGAAACCTCGTAGGAGAAGTCTACGTGTCCGGGAGTGTCGATCAGATTCAGCACGTACTCCTGACCGTCCTTGGCAGTATAATTCATCCGAGCCGCTTGCAGCTTAATCGTAATGCCGCGTTCGCGTTCGAGATCCATATTGTCTAAAAACTGCTCCTTCATCTCCCGTGCCTGCACAGTCCCAGTCGCCTGCAACAGGCGATCGGCCAAGGTCGATTTTCCGTGGTCGATGTGAGCAATAATCGAAAAATTACGAATGCGAGATACAGGGACGTTAGTCATGTTTTTTATCGAAGAGCTAATCGGCAAAGGATACTTTTTGTTGTATGATTACACAAGCAAGAGTAGAGTGCTTACTTCAACCTCTTACTGGGGATTGAGATGAAACCACAACTGAGACAAACCTTAAGAGTATCAGTTATTACCCTTCAAGTGTCCTGGCTCGGTCGGACACCCAAAAGGAAAAAACTTTTCTCTGTCTCATTGTACAGAAAGCTGTTAAGCGGTTGAGGAAAGGTGGGGTGCAAATCAGGGACTGCAAATATCTAGTCCAGTCGGTTGTCATGAAAAGAATTGAAACTTAAGAATTAAAACTAGGATTTTTTAACTATGAGCCAGTCAAGTATACCCTCCCACAGTTCGTCAGAAAAAGTGGAACTATCTATCCATATAGATTCTGAACTCCTCGACCAAATTAAGCACTTGACCAATGACCCCAGCAAAGTCATTGAAACAGCAATCAAGCAGTGGCTCAGAGGCGAGCGCCGCGAAGACGAGCTGGCTCTGAGTTTACGCCGCAACCCCCCAGTCCCGCCGCGTGGTGAATGGAACGACTGAGGTGCTCTCGCCCCAGACGGCGCGCGAAATCTGCAGGCTGTGAAATTTAGATCGCGCAGGCGATTTCCTGCAGATTTCGTGGCTAAAGCTACAGGTGGTGGGCGAGTGAACTCGGCTAAATCACAACCTCGGAACTATTCCAGGTGAGGGAAAAAATGCGTGAGCCATTCCCTGACTAGAGTTGTTCGCAGCCTCATATTTTGGCGTAATTTTCACAGTTGATAGTTAATCGGTGCAGATTCCTAATTTCTCAATCTTAATTTTTATCTTTAAATTACCCAAAACGGCTGAGAACGAATAGTTTTGAGTTTTGAGTTGAGTTCAGAATTAAATAATTAATATTTGATGAGTTGATTAATCACTCAAAAGTCAATAGTAGAAGCCTAAAATTTTTGCAAATTGTGAGTTTTGAGCGATTAATGTTTTAATTAAAAAGCCAACAACTTTTTAATTGATTAATAACTCACAAATTAACAGTAGAAGCCCCAAACAATGGGGAGTATTGAGTTCTTTATTAAAAACTCAAAACTCCAAAATCCGAACTACTTTCATCCCCTACTCTGATGGACTCTAACACAGATTTCCGGCGATCGAGCCTCGCCTCTACAGTTTTTTTTCAAGAGTTAGGGGCAGAATTAGTATTTACCCAAGACGCAAGGGGTCGATATCTATCTTTTTACTGGCAAAAAGCCGAGCAGTACAACCTCACAGCAGAACAAATTGTCGATCGCCCCCTCAGCGAAACCCTGCAACCCATCCCCCCTGCGCCTTATCTCGATATCCTGCGGCGGGCGCTCGAAACCCTCGTACCGCAACGGTTCAGCTATCCATTTTGCCACGACGGACAATATTTTCTCTTCGATTTGACACTCACTCCGGCGATCGACTCAAACGGCAAAGCTGCAAAAGTCTTAGTTATGGGAAGGCTGCTGTCTGACAAACCCACAGACAGACGGCCCGACTCCCCAGAATTCATGCTCTATCGAGCTTTGCCATCCCCCTTGGACGCCCGCCAACAAATGTCGCTTCCAGCGAGCCGTATCCCCGGTCGATCGCTCCCTCCCTACTCGGAAATCGACCGTAAAATCATCTCCCAAATCGCTCAAAACCTGCACAAAACCCTCGATTTAGACACAATTTGGCAGCAAACTGTTAACAGCTTGGGTCAAGTTTTGAACGCAAGTCGCTGCATCATCTGTTCCTACAAAAAAGACAGCGAAAATCTCGAAACATCCCCCTTCCTTGCCTCGGAAAATCAGCAAAAATCGACCGCAGCAGCCGAATTACAACAGTCAATAGCCAGCGACTCCTCGCCCCCGCTTTCCCCAGCTCAAATCGAAAATCTCCAATCGAAAACTTTTAAAGTAGTAGCTGAGTACCGCCAAGAAGCTTACTCTTCTATGCTGGGATTAGAACTGCGCGCAGCCGAACAGCCCGGGTGGATTCAAACTTTAGCCACCTTAAAACCCGTAGCAGTCGATTACGCCTCCCTTGCCGCCGATCCCTTCCACCGCCATTCCGTGCTCGTAGCAGCTACCTCCTATGAAGACCAACCCAATGCACTGATATGTTTGCACCGCTGTGGCAGTTCCCCGAAATGGAGTCATGTCGAACTCGAATTCGCCCGCGAGTTAGTCGCTCAAGTCGGCAGTGCGATCGCCCACGCTACACTTTACCAAGAATTAGAACAGGCCCGCGCCGAAGCCGTAGCTCTTTCCCAACTTAAAAGTCAATTTCTTGCTAATACTTCTCACGAACTCCGCACCCCCCTCAACGGCATCATCGGCTTCCTAAAACTGCTTATGGACGGCATGGCAGATGACCCCGAAGAAGCGCACCAATTTATCGAAGAAGCTTACCGATCAGCAGTACATTTGTTCAATGTGATTAACGATATTTTGGATATCGCTAAAATCGAAGCTGGCAAAATGGAGTTAGACCTCGCTCCCGTCAAACTCGGTGAACTGTTGCAACAAGTTGAGAATTTTACACGGGTTCAAGTCGAGCAAAAGCGATTGCAATTTCAAATCCAAAAACCCCCTGTGGAGGACGAGATTATTGTGTACGGCAACTACCAACGCCTGCTTCAGGTAATCTTGAACCTCACGGGCAATGCGATTAAATTTACCGGGGAAGGGGGAATTCGCATCAGTGCCGAAATTATTAAGAAAAAGGTGACTGTTGACAACCAGCAGTTCCCCGGAATGGTAAAAATCAGAGTTGCTGATACTGGCATTGGCGTTTCTCTCGACAAGCAGGATAAATTATTTGAGTCGTTTTTTCAGGTAGACGGCAATCGTACCAGACAATACGGCGGCACTGGTTTGGGATTGGCTATTTCTCAAAAACTGGTAGAAGCAATGGGGGGTACAGTAAATTTTTACAGTATGGGGGAAGGGCTGGGAGCGACTGTTACTTTTACTGTGCCGCTTTATCAAGAACCACTATTTAAAAATTAATCATCAGTAATTGATCATCAGTAATTGGTCATCGGGACTTTGAAGGAATCAGGAATCAGGAATCAGCAAAAATTAAGAAGCAATAGGGAATCAGGAAGCCGAAAAAAAAACTGCTAGAGAGGTTCTCAACTTTCGTGAGGTACTCGCTAGCTTTCTTACCAATTACCAATTACCAAACTGTACCTTACTCACTTAAAAATTGCTATATTCGTGTATTCGTAAGTTCCGTTGCGTGAATAAAGGTTAACGCACAGTAAGTAGTTTGCTTACTTTCGTTCATGTATGCTACTATTTGTTACATGGCATACGTACCACTCAGAAAAGCAGTCGAATTTCTGGGTTTGCATCCACATACCTTAAGAAAATATGCAGACGAAGGGAAGATCAAAAGCATCAAAAACGAAGCAGGGCAAAGACTCTACGATGTCGAGTCTTACCAGCGCGGTGCAACTAGAACTACCGTTGTTTGCTACTGCCGAGTTAGTTCAGCCAAGCAGCGAGACGACCTCGCCCGACAAGTTGAATTCATGCAGCAGCAGTACCCAGACGCCGAAATCATCCAAGATATCGGCTCAGGAATCAATTTCAAAAGGAAAGGACTGCAAACCCTATTGGTCAGATTTATGGGCGGCGAACAGCTTACGGTTGTTGTTGCCTGTCGCGACAGATTGTGCAGATTCGGATTTGAACTATTCGAGTTCATGGCAGAACAAAACGGTGGAAAAATCGTGGTTCTCGACCGAAGTGTTTACTGCCCAGAAACCGAACTCACGAGCGATCTTCTTGCCATCCTTCACGTCTTCAGTTGCAGAATGCACGGACTCAGGAGTTATAGCAATAAAATCAAGGAAGATCCGGATATTCCTAAATCCTGAACAAAAAGCGTTAATCAAGCAGTGGTTTGGTGTGAGTCGTTTTGTTTACAACACGACTATCAAGTATCTGCAAGAACCAGGCACAAAAGCGAATTGGATGACAATCAAAACCGGAATACTAAACAGTTTGCCAGAATGGGCAAAGTCTGTACCTTTCCAGATCAAATCGATTGCCATCAAAGATGCTTGCTTAACTGTTAAGGCAGCAAAACAAGGATTCAGCAAAGATGGTCAAATCCGCAAGTGCAAATTTCGGAGTAGGAAAGACACTAAGCAGTCTATTTATGTCCCAAAATCGGCAATAAAAAACTGCGGTGTTTACCACTCAATTTTAGGTAAATGTCAGCTAAAAGAAGCATTGCCTATAGCTTTCAGTGATGGCAGACTGACGCTTGTTTATGGCGAATATTACCTAATAGTTTCCCAAGAAGTGCAACAAGTTAAGACCGATAAACAAGGTCGGCTGGTTGCCTTAGATCCCGGTGTCCGCACGTTCATGACATTTTTCTCCGAAGATTCCTATGGCTGGCTAGGAAGCGATTCTAATTTGCACATTCAGAAATTATGTTTTCGGTTGGATAGATTGGTATCAAGGATTTCTCACGCTTCTAGTCAGCAGAAAAGAAGATTTAAGAAAGCAGCTAGTAGGCTTCGCTGCAAAATCAAGAATTTGGTCAAAGAGTTACATCATAAAATAGCTAAATTCTTAGTTGATAATTTTGATGTGATTCTGCTGCCCACATTCGAGACTTCTCAAATGGTGTCTAAGTCCCGCCGTAAATTAAGAAACAAAACGGTGAGACAAATGTTGACACTAAGTCATTACGAGTTTAAAAGTTTTCTGCAGTGGAAAGCTTGGGAAATTTCAAAACTTGTAATTGATTGCAACGAAGCTTATACGTCAAAGACTGTTGTGCGTTTCGTTCTGAAGAAACCCAGAAATGGGGAGAATTCAGGCTCTAATAAGGTAATCCAATATGGATTGAGTTCGCACTTTAATCCCTTGTTAGATGACAACTTGTTCGTCTTGTGGGTGAGAACACTGTTCAAGTCCCATCCCGCTGGTGCTGCGGTGAAAGCATCACCCCTACGGTAGCGATTAGCCATCAATCCGTAAAGCGGGGTGAAAAGGCGGTAACTGGAAAACCTATTCTAGAATCCCGTCGAGCAGGAGTTTATGGGTAGCGAAAGCAAAGGTACATCCGAACCATCGTGATCGATAACCAGCGAAACAGGTTGATACGCTGGGAGTTCCAAAAGGGCAAGGATTGGTAATAAAGGGACTCCACCCTCAATTTACCACAGGGTTGGCAATTGGTAGTTTGACCAACTAAGCACTCTGTAATAAACCCGGTGGAAAGTACCACCCTAAAAACTCTAAACAAAGACGAACAGGAACGAAATAACCTACCGTTTGCTCTGTAGGTTCGCTGATTTGAGGAGAGGAAAAAGAATTAAACTCTTACGCCTCAAGGGATAGGGAAATTATGTAACTGGATCAAGAGTATAACCAAAGAG
>JARCMA010000548.1 GCA_030248405.1 Microcoleus sp. MP8IB2.171 | reverse complement strand
CCCCGGAGATCCCCCTAAATCCCCCGAAAGCAAGGGGGACTTTGAGGGCATTCTTGTCCCCCCCTTTTTAAGGGGGGTTAGGGGGGATCTGTCTTAAGTGAACCGTATTGTTACATAATTAGGTTCTGCGTCCAGGAATGCTAAACCTATTTATTCGGCTGAGGAGTCATCCGCAAATAAGGCTTAATCGGCGTGTAGCCTTTAGGAAATTTCTCTGCCAACTCTGCGGGGTCGGTAATCGAAGGTACGATTACGCAATCGTCGCCGTCTTTCCAATCAACTGGAGTCGCAACGCTGTATTTGTCAGTAAGTTGCAGGGAATCAATTACTCGCAGAATTTCATTGAAATTCCGACCAGTGCTCGCTGGATAAGTAATGCTCAAACGCAATTTCTTTTCCGGGTCAATTACAAAAACGGTGCGGATTGTTAAGTTGTTGAGGGAGTTGGGATGGATCATGTCGTAAATGTCGGAGACTTTACGATCGCCATCTGCTAAAATTGGATAGTTGAGGGTGACATTTTGAGTTTCCTCAATGTCTTTAATCCAGCCCATGTGAGAATCCACATCATCGACGCTGAGGGCGATGGTTTTCACGCCACGCTTGTCAAATTCCGACTTAAGACGGGCCACTGCACCGAGTTCTGTGGTACACACTGGAGTATAGTCTTTCGGGTGGGAAAACAACACGACCCAGCTATCCCCAGCCCAGTCGTAGAAATTGATTTCCCCTTCAGACGAAGCTTGGGTAAAGTTGGGAACTGTATCGCCTAATCGCAGAGTCATAACTGATTTCCTCTAATTTTATTTAAGGACTGTTCCTTATCATCCCATAATTGCCCGGTTTCTCGATCGCACTGTAAATGATTTTAAACTTTTTGGTCGATCGCCCGCCAATGCCATTACTCTAATGTATATGTGACTTCTACCCTAAATTTTGTTGCTATGCTGTACTTTCTGCTGAAGGCAATACAGCCTGTTTTAGTCCCGCTGTGTTTTGTCTGTGCCTGGGGCTTAGTTTTTGTGGTGTGTTCGAGTGTCGGGCGTACTGTCACCGACTCCCTGCGTCGAGCTCAGCGGATGCACCAAATCCCTTGTGCTAACTGCGTATTTTTTACCGGCGATTACCATCTCAAGTGTCCCGTTCGGCCTACAATAGCTTTATCTGAAAGTGCGATCGACTGTCCTGATTATCGATCGCGATTGGGAACTTACGGTTAAAAAATCCGGCCGCCGCTTTACATAATTCTTAACATCTCTGGCTCTTTAAATTAAACTTAAGTTGTGGTAAAGAGATTTTCAGGAGTGTGGAAAGAATGCTAATTCAAAAGCTAAATGCCTGCGACGAGTTTATTGCTGGCGACGGTACTCAACTGCGAGAATTGCTGCATCCCGACAAACAATCTGTCGAGTTGCGTTACAGTTTAGCCCATGCCACTTTGCCAGCGGGACAAACTTCTGCGCTGCACTCCCTGACAACTTCTGAAGTTTACTATATCCTCAGCGGCGTTGGAGAAATGCACATCGACGACGAAAATCAATTCGTAGAAGCCGGAGATGCAGTTTACATTCCGCCAAACGCCAACCAGTTTATTTACAACTGTGGCACAGAGCCGCTAATATTTATTTGTATTGTCGATCCCGCGTGGCGAAAGGAAGACGAGACTATTTTCCAGTAGAAGGAGAGAGGGCGGGTTTGGTACAAATATTCTCTGTTACTTGCAAGTTTTTCTCGCTTAACCCGCCCCTACAATTAATATGTCGTCGGAAAATCTCTTTTAACAACAACAGCACCCAGCCATATGTACCGAGTGATTTCCTCTTTTTAAAACTTCGATGCGGAGTTGCAATAATCCTCGGATTCAGTTGCATTGCTCCCCTCTAATTATTTGAGGAAGTATCAGCTTTGTTGGTGGGTGCTGCTATTGGTTTTTAATGAGACAGATGTGAGATTAAACAGCGTTTTTACTCCTTAGATTCTATTGTGAACTTCGCTGTGGTATCTGGATGTTGTATCTGTCAGAGAAGCTTTTTGTTTGCTTCATATTATTAATTTACCACCTTCTTCTAGAAGCGCAAGTACCTGCAACTAAACTTTACAAAAGAGGGAAGAAGGAAGAAGGAAGAAGAAAGAGGGAAGAGGGAAGAGGGAAGAGGGAAGACAATCCTCTATGGATATAGATAATTACGACTAATTATGAAGTTAAATTAAGGATCGAGCTTTCTAGCTGCTCAGCTAAAATAGTAGAGTTCGGCTGTGCTTGCTGCTGCGAGAAACGGCATAATATTTGTATGAAAACAACCAAACTCATCAAACTGTGCGCCTTATCGCTGAGCATTTTTCTGCTGTGCAGCAGTGTCGCGACAGCGCAAACGACGGCGAACCCTCAACCGCAGCAAACTTACACTAACCAAGAGATTCTGCAACAGTTGGTGAAGGCGAAAATTGTGTATCTCGGAGAAACTCACGATAGCGCGGCAGACCACCAAGCTCAACTGAAAATTATTCGAGAAATGCAGCGGCAAAATCGTAAAATTGCGATCGCGATGGAGATGTTTCAGCGTCCGTTCCAAAGTGCGATCGACAACTACTTAGCTGGTAAACTGACAGAACAGCAATTAATCGAGCAAACAGAGTACGATCGCAGATGGCGTTTTCCCTGGGAATCTTACGCCCCATTTTTGCGGTTTGCCAAAGAAAAACAACTACCAATCCTCGCCTTAAATACCCCTTCCGAAGTTACCAGAAAAGTTGCTACTCAAGGTTTAGAAAGCCTCACAGCAGAGGACAAACAGCACATTCCGCCGATTTCGGAAATTCGCACCGACAACGCCGAATACCGGCAAATGCTGCTAGAAGTTTTCCAACAGCACCAAAAGGCAGCACAGGGAAATAGTACGGCTTTTGAAAGATTTTTGCAAGCCCAAGTTTTGTGGGATGAAACTATGGCCGAAAAAATAGCTGAATTTGTCAAAGCCAACCCCGACTATCAAGTTGTAGTGTTGGCGGGGAAAGGGCATATTATTTACGGTTACGGCATTCCCAGTCGCGTCGAGAGACGTTTGGGAGTCGGGAAGGTGAAAATGCGATCCGTTGTATTCAGTTCGCCCACAGATACTCCTTTGTCCGCAGACAAACCCATTGCTGACTTTGTTTGGAAGCACTCGGAATAGTAAAATTTTACTCGGAAGCAATTATCCCTAAAAATCAATGACAAACAGACCAAAAATACTTGCATTTGCCGGAAGTACCCGCGAAGCATCCTACAACAAACTGCTGGTAAAAGTTGCGGCGGCTGGGGCTAGGGCGGCGGGCGCGGAAGTTACTTATGTAGATTTGCGCGATTTGCCATTGCCAATATTTGACGAAGATTTGGAAGCCAAAGAGGGAATCCCAGAAAATGCCCGGAAGTTAAAGGAGTTGATGGTAGCTCATGACGGGTTTTTGATAGCTTCCCCTGAGTATAACAGTTCGATTACGGCTGTGTTGAAAAATGCGATCGACTGGGTATCGCGCCCAGCACCGGGTGAACCGGGATTGGTGGCATTTACGGGCAAAGTAGCGGTAATCATGAGTGCTTCCCCAGGCGGACTTGGTGGTTTGCGGGGATTGGTGCATTTGCGATCGATCCTGGGTAATATTAACGTGTTTGTACTCCCGGATCAGAAAGCAATTTCTCAAGCTTTTGAAGCATTTAATGCTGACGGTACAATGAAAGATGCCAAACAGCAGGAGTCTGTTGAGAATCTCGGTGCTAAGTTGTCTAATGTGCTGTCGAAATTAATCGCGTGAGGTGATTAATTCATTTTGTGGTTGGGACATAACATTGTTGTGTCCCAGTCCTAGTATCTGTTATTTGGCTGGCTGCATCAAGTGCGACCTATAGAATAAAATTCTTGAAACGGCATTGTTAAAATGCCCAAAATCTGACTAATTTCATTGATAAAAAAGTCTCGCTTGTCAATATAAATTGTACTCTCACTCAATTTAAGAAACTTCCAATCAGTACCCGTAGTAACAGCCCCATAAATGATTTCAATTTGCTCTCCGCTGCGCTGATTAAATAATTGGGCGGCTACCATTTCCGCAATACACTGACCCAAACCTGATTTAATACTTTCGTTCTTAGCCTCTGTGAGAGTAATCACGGGGGCACGAATTTCATAGGAATCCTTGGATGCGGTGAGAATATAATCGCAATAACCGTTCAAGCCGGCTTCTACATCTACATTGAATTCTGAACCAGAGAAAAAACCAACTTGAAAATTAAATTGCCGCCTGACTTCCAATAAAATTGGGGCAATAATTAACTCAGCGCGAGCCTTTTCGGTATTAATTGCGGTAGCTAAAGACAAGTTTTCAGTTAAAGTTGTTTGCAAATAAGAACTTGGTTGTACCTCCGGGATATCAACAAACAAATTTAAAGGTTCTTCTACCGTTAAATTAAAAGATTCTCTAACTTTAGCTAAAGTTGTAAAGTCGCTGTATGCCACAGGTTAACCTCCTTGCTTGATTTGGGCGATCGCGTCATAAAATTGCTACAATTATAATTGATTGCCTGTTATTCTCACCCCCAAATTAACATGACATTCACCGGAGATCCCGACTCAGCACCTGTTTTACCGACAGCAGCAGAAGCAGCGGTTGCCAAAACCAGTAGCCGCGCTTTAGAATCGCACTTGCAAAATCATCCGTCTGGCGAATCCCTCAAATTGATATTAAACGAAAAAGAGGGAAAGACAATTGACATACCTGCCGCAGCGTTACCCGTGCTGTTAGCGATTTTGCAACAGACAAGCAGCGGCAATACTGTCAAGCTGATTCCAATTACTGAGGAACTCGATATCTGGCAGGTTGAGGCCTTACTCAATGTCTCCCGCGAGTATGTGTGGAAGTTGCTAGATTCTGGCGAAATTCCTTACAAAATGATAAGTACCTGTCGCCGGATACGTTATGAAGATGTAATGAAATATAAAAAGCAGGATTATGACAAAAGAAGTAAAATACTTGACGAACTTGTCGCAGAATCAGAAGCACTCGGTTTGTACGACTAACTCATGGAAATTGTAAAAGTTGTCTGCGATGCTAATGTTTTGTATTCAGCCGCACTCCGCGATTTTCTGATGGAATTAGCCGTTGGTGATGTGTTTGAGCCGAGGTGGACAGAAGAGATTCACGGCGAGTGGATGAGAAACGTGCTTCAAAACAATCCAAATCTCACATTAGAACAGCTTGCCAGAACCAAAAATCTGATGAATGCAAGCATTAAAAATTGTGTGGTGACTGGCTACGAGCCAATTATACCAGAGTTGGAACTTCCAGATCCGGGCGATCGCCATGTTTTAGCAGCCGCAATTCATTCTAGCGCGGATTTTATCGTTACTTTCAATCTCAGAGATTTTCCTGCTGACAAACTCAGGCAATATAATATTGAACCGCTGCACCCAGATCAGTTTATCTTGCGCTTGCTCAACTTCAACTGGCAAGGTTTATGCAAAGCAGCCGAGAAACAAAGAATTAGGCTCAAAAATCCGCCGAAAACGCCTGACGAGTATTTGGAAACGCTGGTAGAATTGGGGCTGCCGCTGTCAGCAACTCGGATGCGAGAATTGTGCTATCGTGATTAGTGCGATCGCAAATCACAGAATTTTCCGAGCTTCTTCCAAGCTTTATTCTTGTATCTTCCCGCAGGCTAACTCTTCGACATAGCCAATATACCACTCATTTACTTTTTCCAACAGCGCAGTAAATCTATTTACTCTTGTGCCTCTACTTGAAAACGGGTCTAATTTTTTTTAGAGATATAATACATCCTGGAAAAATTACCACAAATTGTACCAGCACCGCATCACCCGATCGACGTAAAACAAAACCACCCGATCGCACATTGGCAAAAATACACCAGATCAAGCATAATTTAACCATCGGTCATCGGTCGGTTATACTTGTTACAAACCGCACGGCAGGCGTGGGAGACTCCTCCGTCACACCTGCCATGCAGTTTTATTTAATAATTGTACGATTGGGGCATCCCTACACTACGATCAAACCAATTCGGTTCGAGGCGACCTTAATATTAGCCCATTTTCTTCTTCTTCCAAGCCTCGACAAACGGCAAAAATACCGACACCAACTCCTGCCGGTTCATCACCAAAGTCGGATAAGAAACCCTCCCGTAATTCTTCCCCACTTCCAACGGAAAAATCGCCTGGGACTCCAGCGGCAACCAAACCGCACCCGCAGCCTTCACAATTACCCAACTCCCGGCAATATCCCAAATTTTTGGAGTCGCTTCCACGCCTCCCATAGCCACACCCGAAGCCACCATCAAAAAATTGTAACTAGCCATCCCCAACATCCGAATTTTACTCGGAATATTAGGCCCGATTCCCACACTCCGGGAACACAAATTAAAAATATGATTTCCGCTCATTTTATCAGGACTCGGGCGAATCGGGCGATCGTTTAAAAACGCACCTTGAGGCATATTTGCCAATACATCATCCCCCGCCAAATCCCCTGCATAAAAACCGTGAAAAAATTGATTCACTGGGGGCAAATGCACGCAGCCAAAAACCGGAGTTCCGCGATACAATAAACCCAAAGAAATCCCCCAAATTGGAATTCCCCGAGCAAAATTAGTGGTAGCATCCAAAGGATCGACAACCCAACACCATTCAGTATCGGGGAAAACGTGTTCTCCTTCTTCGCTCAAAATCCCGTGGCTGGGAAACGCAATTGCGATCGCACTTCTAATTTCCGCATCCGCCCAATTGTCAGATTGCGTAACCAAAGTGCCATCATCCTTTTCATCCGCTTGTGCAGAACCGAAATCTTTCAAAAACTGCTGTCCGATTGTCTTGACAGTAGTTTGAGAAAAAGTTAAAATAGAGTTCCAAAAATCTTTCATTTGTAATTTGTTTGTACGATAAGATGGCGGTTGAAACCGCGTCTACAAAAACGAAGACGGCGGTTGAAACCGCATTTCCAAAAATGAAGACGGCGGTTGAAACCGCGTCTACAAAAACGAAGTCCGCCTCCGCGGACTGAAGAGAACTTTCTTCAACCCGCGGAGGCGGGTTTTGTCTGTATAGACGCGGTTTCAACCGCCCGGTCTTCTACCTCAGTCTAATTCATTTTCAAGAATAGTGGCGAT
>JARCMA010000547.1 GCA_030248405.1 Microcoleus sp. MP8IB2.171 | reverse complement strand
TTACTAGACCTCTTGCAAAAATATCTAGGACGATGCTCAAAGCCCATCCCACAAAAATCATTTTTTCTGGTGGAGTGGGCTTTGAGCATCGCCCCAAAAATTGATTAAAAGGACTTTGGCAATTCAAGTCTACTGATTCAAAGCATAAATATCTTTGCCTCGACCGATCGCAAATTTCATCGAATTAGACAAGCCCTTGCTAGACTGAGTAATAAAAACCAGCAAGGCCAAGCCAGCGAGACCAGCCGCAAAACCAAACATATTTCTGTAGCCAACTTGTTCAGCAACAAAGCCTAAAGTCGGCCCAGCAATCGCAATTCCCAAATCAAATCCGCCAATACAAAGCGAAAACAAGCGGCCCCTTTCATGAGGTTCGCACCTGTCCGACATCAGCGTTACCATCATCGGCAAAACCGTACCGCCCGCGCAACCTTCAACCAAAGCTGCTATTAAAAAAGCACTGCTGTTGTTAGCAAAATACAACAATAACATAGATACGGCATAACAGATTAAGCCGCCAGAAATAAACAAGCCGCGACCGTATTTGTCCGAAGCCCGTCCCGTGAGCAACCGTATACCGAAACTGGCGATAGCCGCCGTAGAATAAAATAATCCTGGATTCAAATTAGCCTTAGTTTCTTGGATAAACAAAGGCATAAAAGTGCTCAACGTTCCAAAGACTAAACCAACCACCAATAACACTAAAGCCGGAATCCGCACTCTAGGATTCCAGAGCATTTCCCAGTATTTTTGGCTATTTTTGTCCTGAGATAGCGAGTCCGAGAGTGTTAAATCGGCAAAATTAGGTTCCGCAATTTTGCCGGTAAAAAATACAGCCATTGCAGCGAAAGCCGCCGACATCGCAAACAAAGGAGTATAACCAACCCAAGCTTGCACAAATCCGCCAATAGCAGGCCCAACTGCTAAACCAATAGGATTCACCAAGCTCATGTAACCGATTAATTCGCCCCGCTTTCCTGGCGGCGACAAATCTGTTACCAAAGCGCTATAAGCTGTGGTAAAAGCGGCGATGCTAATGCCGTGAAAAACGCGAATAAGTAACAGTAAGGGGATAGATTGAGCTAACAGGTAGCCCAAAGGGGCGATCGCAGCGACTACCGCGCCTAGCAGCAAAACTTGTTTTCGCCCCCTAGTGTCGGCTATTTTACCCAACGGCGGCCTCGATAGCAAAAGCCCGATCGCAAATGCACCCATCACAAAGCCAATTTGCTGTTTTGTGCCGCCCACAAATTGAACGTACAACGGCAAAGTTGGCAGTAGCGAAGCCAAACTCGACCAGAATAGAAGGCCTGCGGTGAATAAAGTTAGTAAGCTGCGTCTGGGTTGGGGATCGATGTCCCTAAAAATATTCAAGATGCTAATTCCCTTTAAATTTTCTGATTATCAATTACCAATTCCCCATCACCAATTCCCCATCACCAATTCCTATTACTAATTACCCATTCACTAACTTGAGAATTGCCATATCTGTTTCTGTTTCTGTCAACTGTCAACTATCAACTACCCACTGTCAACTGTCAACTGTCAACTGTCAACTGTCAACTGTCAGCATTCTTACCAATCAACCTCAGCCCTTTCCTCCACCACCCGTTCATAAACCCACTCGGTTTCTATCGCCAACTTCGGCCAACTAAATCGGCGTTCCAAATCCTCATAAGCATTGTCAACCAACCACCGCGCATAACCCGGATTTTTCAGCACCTCCAAAATTCCCCAGGCCAAAGAATCCCGATTGTTAGCCTCAGTAACAACCCCCGTTTTAGTGTGCAGCACCACCTCTGGAAGTCCGCCCGCATCCGAAACCACCACCGGCACTCTTGCAGCAAAGCTTTCTAACGCTACAATCCCAAAAGGTTCGTAAAGACTGGGAAAAACCGCGCAGTCAGCCACCGTCTGAAATTTGTCAAGATGTTCCTCAAACATGAAGCCTGTAAAATAACACTTATTCCAAATTCCTAAATGCCAAGCCAAATGTTTGAGATGGTCTGTATTGCCGCCACCAACAATTACAATTTTTGCTTTACCCCCCATTTCCCAAATTACTTTAGGTGCCGCATTTAGAAATACACCAATGCCTTTTTCATAGCTAATTCTTCCTACATAATAGACGATTTTCTCATCATCAGCAGCAAACCTGCGGCGGAAATCCATCGCGTCAAATTCGTGCCACCGGGGCTTTTTATCTGGTCTAATTCCGTTGTAAATTACCTCTATTTTGTTCCACGGAGTCGATAGTACGCGTTCGGCTTCTCGCCGCATATAATCGCTGCAAACAATTACCCGCCAAGCATTGTAAGCGAGGTCGTTTTCCTTGGCGTTAATGTAGCGCTGCCCGTCATTGTGGATGCCGTTGAAGCGCCCGTATTCGGTGGCGTGGATCGTGGCAATTAGCGGTACTTTAAAGGTATGCTTGAGGGCGATCGCCGCATCTCCCACTAACCAATCGTGAGCGTGGATGATATCAAAGGGGCCTTCCTCAAGCATCAGTTTCCCACCTTGGTGGCCCATGCTTTGGTTGAGATTCGCCACCCAGTGAAAAAAGTCCCTGGCGTGCCCCACAACCACCCGATGCACACGTATTCCTTCCACCACTTCGTACATCGGCGCGTGGCCGAACTCTACTGTAATTAAGTGAATGTCGTGCCCCAGCTTCACCAATTCTGGATATAGTTCCGATACGTGGCGGGCGATACCGCCTACGATTCTGGGAGGAAACTCCCATGCCAATACCAAAATTTTCATTTTTTCCCTCCAAATAATTTATATAACTTAATGTTTAGGATTAACAGATTTATTGTAAAATGATCAGCCTCAAATTTGAGTTGATCGCAAGTTGATGCCCAATACCTGACTTTTGGCAGCAACAAAGACAGAAAATCATGCCTAAACCTGGTTTTTGCAGGAAATTGCTCGATCGCCATTACCTGAAAAAAACAGGTTTCCTCAAGATTTGAGCCACTGAGGGAAGCAATGGCGATCGTAACTACCCGCTTACCGTTTCTTCAAAATCTGCTCCAATTCGCCGCGAAAACGCGTCCAAGCAGCAGCAGATGCAGAATTAGAAACAGCACCCTGACGCATCAAAATCGCGCCATCTTCAAAGCCAACAATTCCGTACTCTCCTGATTTGGACATTCGATCGATCGCCGGTACGATCTCCTGCAACTGTCCCCGTTCCCCGCGAAACGCAGCCTGATACTGCTGCAACTGCCAGATATCGGCAATTACATATTGCATCTTCACTGCCTTCCCCGCATCATTGCGGAGTTCAAACATCGGAAACCTGAGAATTTCTCGGCGGCTTGACAAAATCGGCACAATAGTATTCGTCGCTGCCACGCTAGCATCAGCAGGAATTTGAGCCAACAGCGGCCGCACTTGCAAAACGTGCTGCCATTGTCTGACAAGAGGAACCTGCACCCAAGGATCGATCGCATCGGGCAAAATCAAAGAAAAAGTCCGATTTGGGTTAGAAGTGAAGGTAAAAAATAGCGACAAGCAGATGCAAAACGCCCAAAAGCGGCGAAACTTTGAAGACGAAGGCAGAGGAAATAAAGCAGAAGGAAAACGCAAAAACATTCTTTCCTCTTTCACCATTCTATCTTCTTCCTTTTGACGCTGGGCCCACCACAGAATCGCCCCATAAAAAAGCCCTGGAACCACAGTCATCGCATAGCGAATATTAATCGCCAGCACCGACTCTCCTTTCGCTAAAAATAGCTTCAGCAGCGGAAATCCAGCTATCATCCAAGACGCAGGCGCGAAAGCAGGAACCAAAGCTAATGGCAACCACTGGCCAAGCAGGTATCTAATTTTACCAAAAAACGGCGTAAATAATTGAGCCACCAACCGCCCGGGATTGCTAACCATTCCCCAAATAATTTCAAGAGTCGAAGCTTCATCTCCATCGGCATATTGACCGAAGCGCTCCATCATAAACCGCTGGGATATGTCAGCAGAAAACAAAGGCATAATCAGATTGGTCAGAACGATCATATAACCAAAACTGAGTATGCAGACGGCTAAACCAGTCCCAGGGTAGCGCCGGCTCAAAATCAGGTAAACTCCAACGCCAAATAAAACAACTCCCCCATCTTCTCGCACCGCCAAAATTAAAGTTGCCAGAATCCCAAACAACGGCCACCAGCGCTTTTCCATCGCCAGCAGCAAGCTAAAAACAAAAAGCGGAATTTGACAAACATCGTGAAAATTGCCCAAAGTCGGGCCGATGACTGCGTTAGCACAGTAATAGCTGACAACAATTGTCGCCGACAGCCTCGGTTCCAGATAGTGTCTGGCGAGAGCATAGAGCACTCCTCCAGCCGCCGTAATTAAAGTCACCTGCAACACAGTCAAAGTGACGGGCGAGGGAAACAGCGAGTAAATTGGCAGCCACAGCATCAGCGCCGGGGTGAAATGCTGCCCCAACCGGTAGTAAGATACTTCCGGGAGCTGATTTTGGTGAACCACATTAGTGGACAAAGCCGAAGAGAGGGAACTCTCAAACAAGTGACCCCGAGTGCCGTTCCAAAAAAGTTGATTGAAAATGCCTTGGTCGTAAGTAGCGTAAAAGCTGTAGTAGCGGTGCAGCGTCAGCAACAGGCACAGCACAAAAAAGGCGGCCGCCACTTGAACCACCACCCGCAGCGACTCATTTTTCTTCCATCTCAAAAATATCATCGGCCCGCCTGTAATGAAATTATCGGACAATAGCATAAATCTAAAGTAAGTATTAAATTAAAGTAGAAGTGAAATAACTCGGCTCGGCAATGCTCAATTATTTTCACCCGATCGAAAAGCTCAACAGCGTCCATCCAACACTCGGCACCAGCGACACTGACTGTTCTCCCGAACAGCCGGTCAATTCCGCACCGCTTTTACAGCTTTTGCTGTTCGTAGACAAGCGTCCCTCTTCTAGGGAACAGACCAGACACATCCGCAAGTACCTAAAGGATTTGAAGGCAGAGTGCGACTTTGATCTTCAAGTCATCGACGTAGGAGAACAGCCGGATTTAGCCGAACACTTTAAACTTGTAGCTACTCCCTCCCTGCTCAAAATTCATCCAGAGCCCCGACAAACTCTCGCCGGCACCAATTTGATCGCCCAACTAAAACAGTGGTGGCCCCGCTGGAAGCGTTCTGTAGAAGAATACGCAGCTCAGCAGCAGTCTGCCCCTGCTCTTGCTGAAACCCTGACTGACGCAAAACCCATCTATTCCGTTGCTTGCGCCACTGAGCTCGTGCAGCTTGCGGATGAAGTTTTTCGGCTAAAACAGGAAAAAGAACACCTGCAAGAGCAGTTGCAGTTGAAAGACCGGATTATTGCGATGCTGGCTCACGACTTGCGTAATCCCTTGACGGCGGCATCTTTGGCTTTGGAGACTTTGGAGTCAAATCAGAAGGTGAAGGAGGGGCAAAAGTCGCGTTTGACACCGACTCTGGCGGCTCATTTGATGAAACAAGCCCGCCGCCAAATCCGAATTGTCGATCGTATGATTACAGATATCCTGCAAGCAGCCCGGGGTACAAACGCTCAACTCCACATTGAACCAAAAAGAATCGAACTGGGGGCGATTTGTCAAGATGTAATATTGCAGTTTCAAGACAAATTTCAGGCGAAAAGTCTGAACTTAGAAACAGACATTCCCACAGATTTGCCCTTGGTTTATGCAGATCCTGATCGCATCAAACAAGTCATAGTCAACCTGCTTGACAACGCCAGCAAGTACACGCCAGACGAAGGAACTGTTAATCTTTCCATTCTCCACCGCACCGCTTACAAAGTTCAAGTCAGCATTTGTAACAGCGGCCCGGGAATTCCTGAAGAAGATTGCGAGAGCATTTTTGAAGACAGCTTTCGCTTGCAGCGAGATAAATCAACAGACGGTTACGGCATTGGACTGTCTCTGTGTCAAGGCATCATCCGCGCCCACTACGGTCAAATCTGGGTAGACTCTGTACCCGATAGAGGCAGTTGTTTTCACTTTACTCTGCCCGTCGGGCGGTGAAAAATCGATCTAAACTCTCGAAGAGCATAACTATTGATTAGACCGACTTGATTAACTTAAAGGGCGATCGGAGAATGTTGCGGGCGATCGAGTTTCACCTGTCAGGAAAAAATGTAACGTTGCCGATCACCCGCCGCAGATAGCATTTGCATCATAACTGAGATGTTTCACCATTCTCAAGAACCGACCAGAACCCTTAATTTTCCGTTGATGCGATCGCCAAAAACCTAGCTGTTAGAGGCTTAATGACATTGGTGCAAGATATCAGCATAACCGATCGACTCTCGACGGTCGGTGTGCATGGGCGGTTATTATGCTGCCACTATGAAATTAAGTCAGTGAAAGTGGCATAAGGTTTGGCGCAAGCTCTGGGTTGGGTAAAGTAGGCAAAGGTTCTTGAGATATTGGCAGATCCAGATGTTGCGTGTAAATTACTTGGTAGAGTTGAGGTTCTGCTTTAATAACCAGTCCCTGAAGACGCTTTAGGTGGTCAGCAAACTCAGGGCTGTTTCGCATGGCAATATAATTTTCAACGGATACAAAATGAGCGTAGTTTGCAGCTCTGGTGCGATCGAGGCTAATGTGCAGATTGGCTGTATAGCTGCCGGGAAATTGACCGTTTAATCGCTTGTACTCGGCAACTTGTGTAGAAACAAACTGCTCGGCTTTGTCCGGGTCGAGTGTAAATATGTTGATCAGAACAATTCCATCACCGACTCGAATAGGATTAACCGGAAATCCGTTTTCTAGTTGCAGGTTATTCATGAATCCACTCCTTTAATTTGAATTAGGTGATTTTTGGTCTTAGTGTCTTGGCGCAGAAGGATACAGCCATCGCTTAAATATTCGCGTTACTTGAGGCATGACGATCCAACCCACATTCCGCAGATGTGATTCATGTTACTGGTATTTTTGAAAAATCAAACCCATCAAACTTTTTTAGTCTAACTTTTTTAACTTTAGTGTCTACT
>JARCMA010000546.1 GCA_030248405.1 Microcoleus sp. MP8IB2.171 | reverse complement strand
CGGTTGGGGCATGGGGTCGATCGGCTTTACACTGTCTTATTTTCATTGTAAGCTCATCGCCAGAATGATTTAACCTTTCTGCAGGCTGACCCTGCTAAATTAACCCAATCTTTAAAATTCCTGCCCTAGGTATGTCCGCTGCTTTAAATGCAGCTCATGCTTGAGTAGCGATGGTTACAAAAGCTTGACAAAAGCTCTGTTAACCTTGTAGCAATTAGTGATATGGGAAGCTCGCCTCTGTGGAATCTGCAAGTATTTCAATTGTTGAAGGGAATCCGCACCTGCGATCGCTCTTGGGCTGGCATCTACAGCAAGTCGGTCACTGGGTGCACCAGTCAGCGGATATCAGTCACGCTAGGGAAATATTTTTCAGCCGCCAGCCAACCCTAGTCATTCTGGATGCCCAATTGCCGGATGGGGACGGTTTGGAATTTTGCAACTGGCTGCAACAGCAGCAGCAGTCACTGATTTTGATGCTGTCGGCGCGGAATTCGGAATCGGATATTGTTGAAGGTTTGAAGGCGGGGGCAGACGATTACCTGACTAAACCCTTTGGGATGCAAGAGTTTATGGCCAGGGTGGAAGCTCTGATGCGCCGCAACCGCACGATGGTACCGCCGGCGACGCTGGAGTGCGGGCTGCTGAAAATTGATTTGGTGCAGCGCCGAGTGAGGTTGTACGAGGAACATATTGAGTTGACTCCCCAGGAATTTAGCCTGCTGTACGTGCTCGCTCAAGCTGGAGGAGTGCCGCTGTCGCGCTCGGATTTGCTGCGTCGGGCCTGGCCCGATGCTATTGATAACCCCCGGACGATCGACACTCACGTACTCTCTCTGCGTAAAAAAATCGAAATAGACCCGCGACAGCCGAGCCTGATTCAAACTGTACGGAATGTCGGCTACCGACTCAATCTGGAGTTGTTGAATAATGCCAATCAACCGCATTCCCCAGTGCCCAGGGCGGTGCTTTCTTAGACTATCATCGAGCTATAAGTCGGATTTTATTTGGGGAATTGATTGGCGATCGCATCTGTTTTCGCCGCCATAATAAAATCATTGCGATGCAGTCCAGAAATCGCATGAGTCCACCAAGTAACGGTAACTTTTCCCCACTCGGTTAACAGTGCGGGGTGATGTCCTTGAGTTTCTGCTGCTTCGCCGACGCTATTTGTAAAGGCGATCGCACTTTTGAAATCCGGGAATTTGTAAGTGCGTTCTAACTGGGGAATGCCATTTTTTTCGATGAAATTCCAGTCGGGAATTTGAGGTTTGAGTTGGACAATTTCGTAAGCTGTGACGCGGGGAGAGTTTGGGCGGCAGGCGGCACAGCGTTCTTTTGATAAAGGTTCCATAAATTCCTTTTTAGCGAGAAGATGCTAAAAGACATTATAGACATTTTTAATGGGGATTATTTTGGACGGGGCAACTGTCCTTTAAGAGTGGCGTAGACATTGTGATCGAAATCGTTCATAAAACAGATCAGCAATTCTTTAAAATTTAGGGAAATTTTCCTTCACCGTGGAATAGCTTGACCGATAATATCAGGAAGGGGCGGGTTGATTTGGCTATCTCGCTGATATTGTAAACGTTGGTGAACCCGCCCCTGCAAGTGCGATCGCTCAACCGATAATTTTCTTAATCAAATCTAACTTACCCTTATAGGGAGCGTACCGCCATTTTAAGTCAAGTAAAAATGACTTTTGCAGGACGCTTTTTTGATGAGAAAAAGTGTCAAAACTTGCTTTTCCGTGATAGCTACCGATGCCGCTGTCGCCAACTCCGCCAAAAGGTAAACTTGTTACTCCGACTTGCATAACCGTGTCGTTTATGCAAACTCCGCCGGAAGAAGTTTCCCGCAAAACTCGCTCTTGTTTTTCTTTATCCTTCGAGAACAAATACAAAGCTAAGGGTTTGGGACGCGCGTTGATTTGGGCGATCGCCTCCCCGAAATCATCATACTCCAAAACTGGCAAAATCGGCCCAAAAATCTCATCCTGCATCACCGGCGCATCCCAGGAAACCTTGTCGATCACCGTTGGTGCAATATATTTATCTTCGGGGTTTGTTTGACCGCCGACGACAATTTCTCCGTCTTTAATAAACTCTGCCAAACGTCCTAAATGATGCTGATTGATAATTCGGGAATAGTCGGGACTTTTCTGCGGATCGTCGCCGTAAAATCCGTGAATTGCTGTTTTAATTGCCTGCATCAAAGCAGGTTTAACTTTTTTATCAACTAATAGGTAATCGGGAGCGATACAAGTTTGACCGGCATTGATGAATTTGCCCCACGCAATGCGTTTAGCAGTGTATTCAACCTGAATGTCGGAGTCTACAATACAAGGACTTTTTCCGCCCAATTCCAAGGTTACAGGCGTCAAGTGTTTGGCGGCGGCTTCCATCACTATTTTACCGATTTTTGTGCCGCCTGTAAAGAAGATGTGGTCGAATTTTTCGGCTAGCAATTGTTGGCTGATTTCCACGCCTCCTTCGACGGCGGCTACGTAGGCGGGATCGAAGGTTTTGGATATCATGTCGGCGACAACTTCGGAGGTGTGTGAGGCGATTTCCGAAGGTTTGAGAAGTGCACAGTTGCCGGCGGCGATCGCCCCGACTAAAGGTGATATCATTAGCTGAAATGGGTAATTCCAAGGCCCGATGATTAACACTACGCCCAAAGGTTCTGGGTAAATGCGGGCTGATGCTGGGAATTGATCTATCGAAGCAGGCACTTTTCTCGGCTTGACCCACGATTTGAGGTTTTTGAGGGCATAATTAACTTCAGCAATCGATGCGATTTCAAGATAAGCCTCGAATTCCGGCCGACCCAGGTCTGCCTTGACAGCATCGACTATTCGTGATTGATTAAGTTCGATCGCACTTTTGAGATTCTTAAGTTGTTCGATCCGAAAATCCACATCCTTAGTTTTCCCAGTCGCAAAAAATTGCCGCTGCTGCTGGATAATATCGCTGACTCTGATTACCATATTTAGTCCTCCATGTCTATCAATAAATGTTACAACAGGAAAACGGAACTTGGTTCAGTTGACAGTTAACAGCTTGCCCTGAGCGAAGTCGAAGGGTTGACAGTTGGCATGGGATAGCGACCTCTACCTGGAAGGAAGAGGATTGGAGTAATGAATAGTCTTCTTTTAATTTCTCCCTATAAGGGTTCCGGCTTTAAACCAATTCTTTCTGGTAAAGTGCGATCGGTGTTAAAGCGCAGACTTATTCAAGAAGTCTGCGATCCGGGCTTTATGCTATAACTTATAAGGTATTAATTGTAGATTTTTAATTTGAGTTAAGTCATGAAAATATCTAAGAACGATTTTTTTTTCTATTCCTGCTGGCTGCTTTGCTTGCTTGCAGTAGCAGGATGTACCTCTAAACCCCAAAAGCAAGTTGTCATCTGCTCGAAAGACTTTACCGAACAAGTCATCCTCGCAGAAATTTTAGCACAGGACATCGAAGCTAAAACAGATATCAAAGTAGAACGAGAAGTGAATCTCGGAGGTTCGCTTTGCCATCAATCCCTAACAACCGGTAAAATCGATTTGTACGTCGAATACACCGGCACTGCTTACGCCAACCTGCTCAAACAGAAACCGATTTCTGATCCCAAAAAAGTCCTCGATTACCTCAAACAAGAATATCCCAAACAGTTTAAAGCAGAATGGACGGAACCGCTGGGATTTAATAACAGTTTTGCGATTATTGTGCGGGGAGACGATGCCAAAAAACTCAATTTACAAACTCTCTCGCAACTTGGGAAAGCTGCACCTAACCTCCGGGCTGGTTTCGGCCCAGAATTTAACGAGAGAGAAGATGGATTTCCCGGATTGGCTAAAACTTACGGGATTAAGTTTCGAGAAGAACCGAAGGAGTTGCTGTTAGGATTGCTTTATCAAGCACTGCAACAAAAAGAAGTAGATGTGATTGCTGGTAATACGACGGATGGTTTGATTCAAAGTTTAGGTTTAGTAGTTCTCAAAGATGACAAGAACTATTTCCCGCCCTACGAAGCAGTTCCGGTTGTGCGATCGCAAATTTTGGAAAAATACCCGGAATTGCGTCAAGTGCTCGCAGAATTGGGCGGTAAAATCTCCGAGGAAGATATGCGGAAACTGAATTATCAAGTTGACGGGGAACAGCAGGAAGCGGGACAAGTGGCGCGGGAGTTTTTGCAGCAAAAGTTGGGCGTGTCAAAGCCGACGATTCCCGCGAAATAAAGATGTAGGGTGCTCTGCGGCGCACCGATTGAGTTTGTAACGTGCGCCGCAGAGCACCAAGAGCCATATAACATATACTTCTAGCGGATGCCGGCGTTAGCTTAATTTGCCAAGCTGCAAAACAGGAGCTTTGATTGCTTCAATCTGGGACTCGACAACTTCAACTGTAATTGCTTCGACATTGAAACCCTCTAAGCTATAACCGTCTTCTTGACCTTCCGGCATCGGGTAATGCTCAACAATAGTTGCTGTAGCACCTTTTTTTAGATTGTATTTGGGGATGTCTTCGCGCAATGCTACCTGTGAAAAAAGTTCAAATTTCATGGCGGATTATACCATTTTAGATTTTAGATTTTAGGTGGGGAACATAAGCCTCTCTGTACTCCGTGCGGACCTTACAATTAGCTAACTAACTGTAAGGTGCTTAGCGGGGGAAATTTATTGAGTAGGTGGTCGTCACATTCAGCCTCCCTGGCGCACCCTACAATAACTTATAGAATAAGTGATTCCCCAATCTAAAATCTAAAATCTCCAATCTAAAATGGTCTTAAGTTCCTTCACTCAGCCTCCGCAAATTCAAAATATCGCTCATCTTTTTAATTTGCATACAAGTGCGCTCGAACTGTTGTTTATCCTGGATATCCATGCACAAGTCAATTAATGCCGGCAATCCGGGATATGTTTTGACTTGAGCACTGCGGACGTTGACTTGGTTGTCCTTCAAATGCGATAAAACATCATTGAGAACTCCGACTCGATCGAGGGCTTCAATTTGAATGTTAACCGGATAAGTGTTGGGTCGAGATTCATTGCGGTTGCTGGAATTCCAACTCACAGGAACCAACCGATCGCCCGGTACGCTCTCCACATTTGAACATCCTTGCCGGTGAATCGAAATTCCGCGAGTGCGAGTCACCACTCCAATAATTGATTCGCCGGGAATCGGACAGCAACAGCCGGATAAATGGTAGAGCAATCCCTCTACACCTGCGATCGGCGATTTGCTCGGAGACGAACTCGGTACTGGTTTCGGTGTCGTCGATGCAGGTATTAGCTGGGGCAATTCCTGTCCTCCTGCAGGAGCAGCTTCAATTTTTTGCTGCACTTTTACTAAATCTCGCAGTCGATTTACTACGAGATTTAGAGTTACTTCCCCGTAGCCCAAACCGGCGATTAAATCTTCGACGCTGTGGTAGTTGCAGCGCTGAGCTACCGACTGCATGGGTTCGGATTTCAGCAAAGATTCTAGGCCGTTTTTACCTAATTCTTTTTCTAGCAATTCCCGCCCGCGAGCGAGGTTTTCATCTCGGTGCGATCGCTTTAACCACTGGCGAATACGGTTTTTTGCTCCGTTTGTTTTGACAAAATTCAGCCAGTCGGAGCTGGGATGGCCGTTTTTTTGGTTCAAGATTTCTACAATATCGCCGTTCTTTAAAACCTTGTCTAGTGTTACCATCCGCCCGTTGACTCTGGCACCGGTGCAGTGATTGCCAATTTCTGTGTGGATGCGGTAAGCAAAATCTACGGGAGTTGACCCGCTGTTGAGTGCAATTACGTCTCCGTTAGGAGTAAAAACGTAGATATCTTCGTCGAATAAGTTGTCTTTAATGCTTTGTAAATATTCGCGATCGTCTTTGAGGTCGCTTTGCCATTCTAGGAGTTGTCGCAGCCAAGTAAATTTTTCGTCATCGCCGGTGACTTTTGTGTTAGAACCGCCGGTTTCTTTGTATTTCCAGTGCGCGGCAATGCCGTATTCTGCAATGTGGTGCATTGCTACGGTGCGAATTTGCACTTCGATGGGGCGGCCGCTGGTTCCGATTACTCCGGTGTGCAAAGATTGGTAGCGGTTGGCTTTTGGTAAACCGATATAATCTTTAAAGCGGCCGGGAATGGGGCGGAAAGAATCGTGGACGATCGCCAAAGCCCGATAACAGTCATCATTGGTTTCTACTATGATCCGCACCGCCGCAATATCGTACACTTGCTTAAACCCTTTTTGGCGGCGCTGCATCTTCCCGTAAATCCCGTACAAATGTTTGGGACGGCCGCTAACTTCATAGCATTTAATGCCTAAATTGTCAAGCCTTTCTCGCAAACTATCTGTGACTTCTGCGAGTTGAGTTTCTCGATCGGCCCGCTTTTCGGCCACCAAGTCTTGAATTTCGCGGTACGCTTCAGGTTCCAGGTATTTAAACGCTAAATCTTCCAATTCCCACTTAAAGCGGCCGATACCCAAACGGTTCGCTAGGGGAGCAAAAATATCTCGGGTTTCTAGGGCAATAGTGCGCTGCTTTTCTTCGGACAAATGCTCCAAAGTCCTCATGTTGTGCAGCCGATCTGCGAGTTTGACGACAATGACGCGAATATCTTTAGCCATTGCTAGGAACATTCGGCGGAAATTTTCCGCAAGGCGCTCTGTTTTGCTGGAAAAATTAAACTTAGAAAGCTTGGTGACACCTTCAACCAACTGTCGCACTTCCGCGCCGAACCGCTGTTCTATTTCTTCGAGAGTAATATCTGTATCTTCAACAATGTCGTGGAGGAAGCCCGCGGCAATCATGACGTTGTTGCCACCCATATACCGGAGTATTCCAGCTACAGCTACCGGATGGCAAATGTAAGGTTCTCCCGATTTGCGGTATTGTCCTTCGTGCAAGTCGCGGGCAAATTCAAAGGCCCGACAAATTAAGCTGTCGTCTGTCGAGCAATTCGGGGACGGGGCTGCATCAGGCTGCGATCGAGTATTCAGGCATTCTTGCAGCCAATCGGGAACTACAGCAGGATCGATCGAAGGAGAGGGAGTCAGAGTGTTCGCGTTCATGGGGTACACCTTTAAAAATTAGAAATACAAATGGTTAAAAGCCGGTTTCCGGTTTAATTGCCGAAATTATGTGTTTAGCTATACTAAACTAATTGAATGCCACAATTTGCAATTCAAAAAAATAGTCGATTTTTCTCAAACTATACCTATGTAATCCTGAGTCGCCCCCCCTCGCAGGTAAGAAAATATACTGATACCACTGCCGCCGCCGCGGTCGATCGGGTAAAATAAGCATATTTTGGCCGTAGCAGTGGAGGTAGCGGGCGATCGGCATTTACCGGCAACGCTAAACAAAAAGCAGCAGCCAGAAGGGTAGAGTCAGGGCAGCAAATCAAAAAAAGTTCTCACAAAACAGGGAATTGCTCCAAAAACGCACGGCTTCCCTCCATATGAGCAAACTTAAGTAAGTATCTACTTTGATTATAAATACAAATTTGTTTACAAAATCATGATATTGTCCGAAGACCGCCGCCAGTGCTACCAAGAATTACAGCAAGCACTAGAACAACTACAAAGAACTGCTGCACAGGATAATCTGGATCGGGCAGCGCTGGCGATCGAATACACAAAAGTGCAACAATTTTTCGGAAACCAAATTATGAGAGCCGAAAGCGATGAGTTAGACGCCTCAGAAACACCCCCAGAGCAGTCCTATTTGACGGAAATTCACAAGCAACTGCGGTTATTGGGGACAGATGTCACGTTTTTGCAAGCGTCGCGCCAGCCAGCGACAGCAAAGGCGAGGCAAACTGCGGCGATCGCGCGGCTTAACACGCTAATTGGCTACTGTGGCGCGCTGCTGCAAAAAAATTCTGGTTCTTCAGGGCCCGCCCAGATACAGAATTAATAATTGAATTAACAGGGAATTAATAAGGCAAGGAGAAATAAAGCGGTGGAATGTCCAAAATGTAAACATCCCAATTTAGAAGGCGGTACCTTAGCTGGCCGTATGTCGGTGCAGTGGTGTCCCAACTGTTACGGTATCTGGATTCCAGGCAGAGAATACGAAGCTTGGCAAAAAGAGCAGAGCCAGTGGTACAACAAATCCGAGAAGCCTGATGCGACAGGGACTCTCGGCATAGAATTCACCCCGTCTGTCTACGACAGCAAAGCAGCGCTGTGTCCCGAAGACGGTCACTATCTGTCGCGGGCGAAAGTTCCTTTCAGCAGAGTGCCCTTTTACATAGAGCGCTGTATGTTGTGCGGGGGCATTTGGTGCGATAACGGCGAGTGGGACATTCTCGAAAGTCTGGGATTCCACACCGAGATTGACAAGATGTTTTCTCCGAATTGGCAAGCTAAGGCCCGCGTGCAAGAACTCGCCTCTCGGGAACGTCAAGTGCTGACTGAGAAGCTGGGGCCGGATATCGCCGGATATGTGTTGGAACTCGCGGAAGTTTTAGCAGACCATCCTCACGCAGATTGTGCGGCTACTTACATACTGCGGAGAGCTGAGTTGAAGCGAAAGGAAATTTAGTCAGTTGGCTGTTGACAGTTGACTGTTGACGGTTGACTGTTAACGGTTGACTGTTGACTGTTGTTAGTAAGCGGTTGGTCGGTTAATGATGTAGTGATAAAATCTTTTGAGGGTTGACTGTTAACGGTTGACTGTTGACTGTTGTTAGTAAGCGGTTGGTCGGTTAATGATGTAGTGATAAAATCTTTGTTTGTAGCAATTTCTATTGGTATTTACAAACAGCATATCGGTCTCTTGCTAATAACTAATAAGTCGTGAACAATACTAATAATTAACAACTAACCGCCAGTATATTGATAAATAATAAATAACAACAGACAACAGTTAACAGACAACAGTTAACAGTTAACTGTTGACAGTCAACAGACAACAGTTAACAGTTAACAGTTAACAGTCAACAGACAACAGACAACAGACAACAGACTAAGGACTAATGACTAATGACTCATGACTCTTCTCTATTTTCAGTTGAAAATCTGCGAGTAGCTTATCCTCAGCGGCGAGGCCAATCCGGTTGGGCCGTTGATGGGGTTTCCCTGACGCTGAAACCCGGGGAAAAGCTCGGATTAGTTGGGGAGTCTGGGTGCGGTAAGTCAACTTTGGGAAGGGCGGCGATGCGGTTGCTGCCGGATTCAACGCTGATTGAGGGGCGAGTTAGTTTTGCTGGAGAGTCGGTGTTTGATATGAATGCTTCGCGGCTGAGACGGTTTAGGGGCGAAGCTGTAGCATTGATTTTTCAAGATCCGATGACTCGTCTCGATCCTTTGATGACTGTAGGAGAACATTGCATCGAGACTTTACAAGCTCACAGACCGAATTTGGATCGCAAGCAAGCTAAGAAACGGGCGATCGAAACTCTGGAAGCTGTGAAAATTCCGGCGTCTCGCTGGTCACAATTTCCCCACGAATTTAGCGGCGGAATGCGGCAAAGAGTAGCGATTGCTTTGGCTCTTTTGCTCGATCCTAAATTAATTGTGGCCGACGAACCGACTACAAGTTTGGACGTAACTGTCGCCGCCCAGATTTTGCAGGAATTAACCAGACTTTGTGAGGAACGGGGAACGGCTATTTTGTTGATTTCTCACGATTTGGCGATGGTGGCTGAGTATTGCGATCGCATTGCGGTGATGTACGGCGGTAAAGTCGTAGAAACAGGGCCGGTGCAAAACGTTTTTGAAAAGCCGCAACACGAATATACTCGATCGCTCCTCAAAGCAGCTTTGCACATTCAAGCCGATTCTGACAAAGGGTTAGCATTCGAGGAAATCAGGACTGAAGTCGTTACTGCAAACTTAACAAATTCGCCTCTTTTGACTGTAACGAATTTGCAGCAACACTACAGTTTAGAAAGCAATTTATTAGATCAGTTGTTTTCCAGGAACCAGCAGGTAATTAAAGCCGTAGATGGCGTTAGTTTAGAGCTAGAACGGGGGGAAATCTTGGGGCTTGTAGGGGAGTCCGGCTGCGGCAAAAGTACGTTGTCGCGCACGATTTTGCGCTTAATTCCCCCGACTGGCGGCAAAGTTGAATTTCAAGGAATAGATATCACTGCTCTGAGCAACGATGCTGTCAGGAAGCACCGCCGCGAAATGCAAATGATCTTTCAAGACCCCCACGCTTGCCTGAATCCGATGATGACTGTTGGGCAAAGTATTGCTGACCCTTTGTTTATTCACAAATTAGCTAATGCCCCGGAAGCTAAAAAACAAGTAATGCAAATGTTAGAGCGGGTGGGTTTAACTCCAGGGGAGGATTTCTTTCGTCGCTATCCGGGGGAATTGTCAGGAGGACAACAGCAGCGAGTTTCCATCGCCCGCGCTTTGATTACTCGGCCGCAACTGATAATTTGCGACGAACCTGTGAGTATGCTGGATGCCAGCGTGCAGACTCAAGTTTTAGAGCTGATGTTGGAGTTGAAGCAGGAATTTAATTTAACTTATCTGTTTATTACGCACGATTTGTGGGTGGCGAGATTTTTTTGCGATCGTATTGCGGTAATGAATGCTGGAAAAATTGTTGAAATCGGTAAGACTAGGGATATTTTTACTAATCCGCAGCACCCTTATACTCAGCAATTATTGCAGGCAGCTCCTTTACTGGCTCGGACTCAATAAAAAGGTCTAAAATTGGGGCGAACAGATACTAAAATTGGGGCGAACAGATACCAGCCACTAAAATCACTCACCGCCTTCTAGATGGATTTCGGAAATTTCGGGTTAAATTGGTTAAAGTTAAGGGATACTTTTCAAATCATCCCACCGACACCAAGCACCATATGGCAGAATCTGACCTAGGCAGTTTTGCGGTGGCACCCGAAGCCTCACTCCCGATCGCACAAGATGAAGACACTGAGATCGATCGTCCGACGGTAACTCGGTCGTCAGCATACAACAACTGGTCTGCCGACGATCCCGTGGGAGCTTTGTTCAAGGAAATGGCTCGGTATCCTCTACTGACTGCAGCCGAAGAGGTGGAGTTGGCGCGCCGCGTTCAAGAATTGGTAGCCCTGGAGAAACTAGAACAGCGTTTGCAGCAGGAATTGGACAGAGTGCCGACAAAAGCTGAACTCGCAGCGGCTTTGGGGGTGAGCGAAACTCAACTGCAACAGCTTCGCCACCAGTGTCAGTCGGCGAAACGGAAAATGATCAGCTCGAATTTGCGCTTGGTAGTTTCGATTGCCAAACGCTATCTCAATCGGGGCGTGCCTTTTCTCGATTTAATTCAGGAAGGAGCTTTGGGTTTGAATCGGGCCGCCGAAAAGTTCGATCCGGAGAAGGGTTACAAGTTTTCTACCTATGCCTATTGGTGGATTCGCCAAGGAATTACCCGGACAATTGCCAATCAAGGGCGGACGATTCGCTTGCCGGTTCATATTGTTGAACAGTTAAATAAACTCAAAAGAGTTTATCGGGATTTGAGGCGTTCTCTTCAACGCAATCCCAGTGAAGCTGAACTTGCTAGAGAAATGGAAGTTACTTGCCAACAGCTTCGCTACCTCCAGCAAGTACGTCGGCAATCTTTGTCTCTCAACCATCGCATCGGCTCCGAAGAAAGTTCGGAACTTTTGGATGTTCTCGAAGATAACGCGACGCAATCTCCCGAAGCTCAGATGAATGAGATGATGATGCGCCAAGATATTTTGGAGGTGTTGGACAGTATTTTGACTGAGCGGGAAAAAGAGATTGTTGCTATGCGTTACGGTTTGCTGACCGGCGAACCTTACACTTTAGAAGAGGTGAGCAGTTTGTTCAATTTGTCCCGCGAACGAGTCCGTCAAATTCAAAATAAGGCAATGCGAAAGCTGCGCCGCCCTCAAGTGACGGAACGATTGAAGGGCTGGTTGAAATAAGCTAAAAAACATTGAGTTGGCATTTTGAAAAATCTTAAAATTATTGTGGGGGACACTCCGACCCCGCCGTATATAGCAATCCTTGCAGGAGTCGTAAACTTTTTACCCCACCCCAACCCTCCCCT
>JARCMA010000545.1 GCA_030248405.1 Microcoleus sp. MP8IB2.171 | reverse complement strand
GACATTGCCTGACCGCGACCTCTGAGCCGGGGCAGGGCGTACTCTAGCTGAGCGAGTTCGACTTGTAATTTACCCTCGCTCGATCGAGCTCTTTGGGCAAAGATGTCGAGAATTACCTCTGTTCGATCGACAACACGAATACCGATCTGAGTTTCCAAGTTCCGTATTTGTGCGGCGGACAGATCGCGATCGAATACCACGAGGTTAGCGCTAATCGTCTGAGCCGTGAGGGAAATTTCTTGAACTTTGCCTTCGCCGACGACTGTCTGCGGATGGGGGCGCGATCGTTTTTGGCGAACTGTTTGCAGAACCTGACCCCCGGCGCTTTCAACCAGCCGCGTGATTTCTGCGAGCCCGTCCTCAAACTCCAACTGAGTCATGTGCTGAGTCATTACACCTACCAACAGCACTTTGTCTTGGTCTGCATCGACCTGCTTAGCGACAAACTCTGCTTCAAACTCTGCTTCGAGTCCTTCCACCAAATCCAGAAAGTCTTGGTCGGCGAGTTCGTCCAAATTCAGCGGTTCTGATATTTTCCAGGGAAAATGTGGAGTTTTGATTAGTGACTTTTGAATTGAAGGCTCTTCTATTTCATCAGTTGCATCGGGTTCTAACTGAGCGCTCAAAACAGAGAACTCAAAATTTGGCTGATCTCCCTGGGGTATCAGGTGAGCGAGATAAGTTTCTTGGATGTAACCAGTCGCACCGCCGCCGCGACGCTGAAATCCTCCGCCGGTCAGTGTCAGCCAAACGAGGGCGTCGAGGCGCTGAATTGCCATTGCTGTGAGAGCTGCTTCGCTTGGGGTTTCTGGCTTCATGTGGGTGGCGATGCAGCGAATGCCGCTGAGGCGACCTCCCCCGTAGCGGGGCAATTCTAGGGGTGCAATCTGCGTTTGCCGGGGTGAACCCACGCCGACGCGAATTACTTGTCCGCGACGGTTGATGTAGATGCAGATTGGTTTGTCTATTTCCGTGCTGATGGCGGCGACGCGCTGGGCGAATTCTGCAGTGGTGATACGATCGCCCGGTAGTCGCTGGTGGTAAAGCTTTTCGAGTTGCTTGAGCTGGCTGGACTTTAAACCTTGAAGATTGCCGTAGATGGTTTCGATAACTGTTTCTCCCGATCGCTCTGTTTATCTCCTATTTTAATTAACTCCCGCGCGATGTGTTCGGCTTTTCAGTTGAAAGTTACTAAATTTTCTTGCGTCTAGCAGAGCGCGGATTCAGTATTGTCGAGTCACCAGCGCCGTTGTTTGTCGCTACGGGGCGATCGACCCTTTCACAGCGGCCATCTCAACTTGCAGTTGTATTTAGTATCTACAGATACAGGCGATCGCTTAAAAAATCTCCCTCAACAAAACTTAACACTTTATTTTCCGTTTCAAAATCCTCCTTTAGACTTGTGTATATCTTGAGCCTACAGGCAGATAGCAAAGCAGAAATTAGGCCGCTACCATGAGAAGCGAAACATTGTTAAGGAATGTAAAAACATGGAAACTCGTCCTACTAACGTGCCTTCTACAGCTAATGCTTACAACGGCAAAGATCGGAATGCCTTTTTGTTTGGCTTCAACCCGCAAGCAGAACTTTGGAACGGTCGCTTAGCGATGATCGGTTTCTTAGCTTATTTGCTTTGGGACGCCGCTGGATATAGCGTTCTCCGTGACATACTTCACTTTCTGCCTACCTACATTGCTCAGTAATGAGTAGCTGTCTTTCCTGTCTGGCAGCGTGAGTAAATGCCGCCACTGCCAGACAGGCTAAAAGTTACAAATGGCAGCGAGTATGGTTTTGTCCCTTTGTATCTTTCGTTACTTTTGAATGGCATGAAAAGACTTCTTGCTGTAATTCGATGATTACGGGTGGGGGCGCTGTCGCTGGCGCGGTGAATATTGACAGCAACAGATATTTATTGCGTAAAGGCGATCGCCCCTGCTGTATTTTTGGCAAGAAATCTCATCGAGCATTTCTGATAATTTATGAAAAATAGGAGCATCCACGATGATTAACTCAAATTTACTGGCAGTAGTAGAATCGACTCTGGCTGACACAGCATCAGGAAATTGGCAAAAACCAATAGTGATGTTTGTTTGCAATATATTAGCATTGCTAGTTCTCAGCCGCCGAATTTGGTATCCCCACGTCGGGCCGAAAATGCCTTTACCCTTCCCCTCTTTGTTCAACAATGTAAGCGTACCGGCATTTCTGGCTTGCATGAGCGCAGGTCATTTGCTCGGAACATTCATGATTTTGACCCTCAATATCGACAAGTATTTCTAGGAGAAATGGCGTCGTTTTTTTGGTGATTTATTGCTACAATTTTTAGTAGGTTAAAAAGCGCCAAAAAAATGGTAGGGGTAAGTCAGGAACCCCATAGCTGAAGCTAGGGGCTTGAAAGAGAAATCTAACAAGCCATCCTGACCAGCCTCAGTCTTAATTGACTACGTTTTTTGAGTCACGACACCCCGGAATGCGAAGCTAGTTCCTTGCTCTGTCATTTGCGGTTAAACAGTTTTAAGGTCACTGAAACAGTGCCGCAAGTCTAAAAAGCTCTTAAAACATTGGCGAAGCTAACATTACCCAGAAATGGGAATTTGAGGCAACCATACCTCATCGGAGGGGCAACCATACCCCTCCAACCCCGAAAGGGGATTCAAGGCGGTTGAAACCGCTACCGATTTCCTCCCCATGTCTAAAGCCAGGGGCTTCCCTCTCGTTTTTTGGTGAAAAGCACTCACCCCTAATTTTAATTTGTGCGCTCTAGTGACGCAGAAATCGTTTTTTTTTACCATGCACCTACAACTACGGGACTTACAGCGGTTCCCGCTGTTATGAGGTACAAATACCAAGATTAATTGGACTGAATTTGCGAATTCAAAACTTTAGAAATGCGATCGCGCGTTTCCTCCAAATGAGCCCGCGTATAAGCATCCGCATTCCGATCCAAATTCCGAATACTCTTGCTCAAACCCTCCCGCAACTGCCGCAACTCGTACCAAGCCAAACTCCGCGCATCCTCTGGAACACTGGTTTTTCGCAGCACCATTCCGATCAAAATCGCTAAATGTTCCCGCTGCAAAGAACGGCGAAAAGTTGAAATTTGCATCTTCTTTTCCGGCTGCAAAACCTCTTGCCAGATATCCTTTTGCACAGTATCCAACACTTCCGGCAACCTCAAAGCAGTTTCCGGCGCTGATTTTAACTCCGCATCCCGCAG
>JARCMA010000067.1 GCA_030248405.1 Microcoleus sp. MP8IB2.171 | reverse complement strand
GTAGACACTAAAGTTAAAAAAGTTAGACTAAAAAAGTTTGATGGGTTTGATTTTTCAAAAATACCAGTAACATGAATCACATCTGCGGAATGTGGGTTTAAACTTGCATATCTACTTTATCGTTACCAAATAATTCTTAGGGGCAATCCCCGATGGTTTCCCCGCGATCCCCAAGGGGTAGGCACTCTTGGCACTACCGTACAAATTCTGAAAATTACCAGCAAAATCAAGCAATTATCTCTACTTTGCCGCTATCCAAATCGTAGCGACCCCCAACAACTTTAAGCTTGCCCGCTTTGACTGCCTCAGCTAAAATAGGCGACGAGGATTGTAACTTATTTACATTCATTTTCACATTAGCTCTGACTGCGTTATCCCAGGCATCGCCACCTAGATTTTTTGTGGCATCAACTGCCGGTTTAATCGCCGCCACCAAAGTGCTAAGGTGACCTGGAAGAGCTTTGCCATCTAAAGCTGCTTTAACAACACCGCAGCGTTCGTGACCCAGAATTACTAATAGCGGCACGCCTAATTCTAAGGTGGCATATTCTATATTTCCGAGAACTACATCGTCGAGAAAATTGCCAGCTACTCGGATATCAAATAAGTCCCCTAATCCTTGGTCGAAAATAATTTCGGGAGCAACGCGCGAATCAGAACAAGCCAGGATGGTTGCAAACGGATGTTGACCCTGTGCTACTTCTACAATTCGCGATCGGGCTTGGTCGGGAAATGTCCGTTTTTGCTCCATGTAGCGTTGATTCCCCGCCATCAATTTCTTAAGAGCACTGCTAGGAGTAATGTCAGAGATTGCCTCTGCCTTTGCTGCTTCGGCTTGTAAAAACGCAGGTGCCAAGCTTGCCGCCAGCATCCCCGCACCAGCCCTCAACATTAAATTGCGTCGCGAAATCATGCCTTTTTTTCCGCTTTCAGTCATTGCTTATAACTCGGTTCAATTTTTTCTATTTTATAGCATAATATCTACCACAAGCTCAGTCAGACTTGTTTGATTTTTCTTTACACGCAGCTCCGGCAAAATGTAAACTTCAAAAAAGTGACCCATTTTTATTTCATTCATATTTTATTTAGTAAAGTCAACTGCGGTCATCCTTCTGCCGGCAGGGGATGCTAGAATGTATCTAAAACGACAATTATTTATCAATGGCTCGAAATGTCCTACGTCGCCAGCATTCATATCTATCCGATCAAGTCCCTTGACGGCATAGCAGTCAGTCAAGCAACTATTCTAGCCAGCGGAGTTCTAGAAGGCGATCGCTCTTTTGCCATCTGCGATGCAGCAGGAGAATTGGTTAACACTAAGCACAACAGCGGAGTCTGTTTTCTACGCTTATCCTTTGACATCAAAAAGAGAATTGCCGGTCTGAAAATTCAAGGCACCGAACAAGAAATATTTTTTCATGTAGATAGAGAACGCTTGGCAATAGAATCGTGGTTGAGCAGCTACTTCGGTTTCCCCGTCAAGTTAATTGAAAACTTGCTGACAGGTTTTCCCGACAATCTCGCTGCACCAGGGCCAAGCATTATCAGTACCGAAACAATTGCCGAAGTTGCATCTTGGTTTCCGAGAGTTTGCGTTAACGAGATGCGCCATCGCTTGCGAGCTAATATTGAAATAGGAGATGTCCCGGCTTTTTGGGAAGACCAACTTTTCTCACAATCCGATGAAATTGTTAGGTTTAAAATAGGAACAGTAATATTTGAAGCTATTAATCCCGGTCAGCCATGTATCCTATCTACGCGAAATTATGGGGCGAAAGCAGGCGATCCCAATTTTAAAAATATACTAACAGCCAAGCAGAAGGAAATCATGCCTGACCTGGTAAAAAAAGGGCATTTAAATCACTTTAGTCGGCTGATAGTTAACACACGAGTCGCACCTCAAGCAGCAGAAAAAATATTACACATAGGAGACGAAGTTCACATTCTCAGCGTCAGCAACTTTCTATCGAATACCATTTCTGATTAGTTGTAGGTTACGAGTCTGATCAAGCCGGCGGCAACTCCAAAGTAAGTTGACCCAAAACACCAGTTCTAAAATCGTTTAACATCTGCCGCGCCGTTCGTTCGACATCTCCTTTGTACCTGTCTTTTGCTACCTCGTGCAAATAATCTTCACCATTACTACAAGCTGGATCTAATTTATACCTGGATTTGAAACCAGATATTGATATCAAAGTCTCATCAGCCGCTTCCAGCCCTCGGAGCAAATCTACCATCGCTGCTGCTACTACCTGATTGTCGTAAGCTGCTTCGCCAATATCTTCGCAAATAGCTAATTTTATGGCATTTTCTTGATTGTTAATTCGGGTTGGGATGACTCCGGGGGCGTCTAATAATTCAATTTCGTCAGAAATGCGAATCCATCGGAGCGATTTAGTTACTCCAGCTCTGCGGGCACTGTCCACCACTCTCCGCCCTAACAACCGATTGATTAAAGCAGATTTTCCGACATTTGGAAAGCCCATTACCACGGCCCGAACTGGACGGGGCAGCATACCTCGATCGAACCTGCGTTTATTTAACTGCACCCCAGCATCCTGCACGGCATCCGCCACATCGTGTACTCCTTGCCCGTGTTCGGCATTAGTAAAATACGCAGTTTCCCCTTGAGACTCAAACCATGTTTCCCACGCCTCGCGCGATCGAGGCGTAATCATATCCATGCGGTTGATCACCAATACTCGCGCCTTACCGCCCACCCAGCTCGGCATTTGGGGGTGGTAAGTAGCCAATGGAATGCGGGCATCTCGGACTTCGAGAACCACATCTACGCGCTTTAGTTGTTCTTTTAATGCCCGTTCAGCTTTGGCAATGTGACCGGGATACCAGTGAATTTTCATAATATGAAGGAAGAAGGAAGAGGGAAGAAGGAAGAGGGAAGAGGGAAGAGGGAAGAGACTTAACATAAATCTTTGATCGAGCCAGTCAACCGCAGATGAAAGGCAGATAAATGTAGATAATTTCCTAATTGGAAAGCGACTTTTACAATAAATCTCAGGAATAAATAAGAAGGAACTAACCACAGAGGGCGCAGAGAGCGCAGAGAGAAGAAAGCATAGGGAAGAAGGAAGAAATCAGGAAAATGGAAAAGGGATTAAGAAAAATGCCAGAAGCAATAAGAAAGAGTTGTCTTACTTCTTACTTCTTCCTTCTTCCTTCTTCCTTCTTCCTTCTTCCTTCTGTTAAGGCACAATCAAAACTGCACAAGGAGACAGATTGATCACCCGATTGGTAACGCTGTCAGACGCCCCATCATCGGTTAAACCCATCCCCCGACAGCCCATCACAATCAAATCGGCCCCAATTTCGTCAGCCACATCGCAAATCGTGAAAGCCGGTTTGCCTTCTCGCTCAATGATTTCAGCTTCGATTCCCTGCTGGGAAAACATCGATTGGGCCTCAGACAGCAGTTTAGCGACTGCTTCGGGGGAACTCATCACCTCTCGCGGGGGGGAGTCGGCCTCCTCGGCTGGGGGTTCGACTACCGAGAGAATAACTAAACGAGAAGCGTAGGTTTTCACAATATTGATCACCTTTTCCGCGGCTTCGCGGGCTTCTCGGCTTTGATCGACAGGAAATAAGACAGTCTTGAACATAACGCACATCTCCCGGTACGGACTCCGATAAAATGTTTACCAAGAAATTGGGTTTAAAGCCCTGTCCTTCTAGGACGGCTTTTTATTCAATGTTTTAATATAGTCCCTGAGAACCTCAGCAGGCCATACTTGCTCCAATTCAGCATCAGCAACTAACTCCTCCCATTCCATTTCAGTTAGCCGTAAGTTGTATACTTTGGTTCTTGCCATTGTCGCCTGTTTAAGGTACTGTGCTAATTATAGTGGCAAAGGTAATCAACCACTTACAAAACCTTGCTGCCAAACGGCAAAGCACTGAACCTTGACAATTAAATCTATGCGGTTCTACTGCATTGTTCTAGTTTTTTCCTAGCAGTGGGTAAAGGATTTATAGGGGCTAGACGAACAGTATTGTGAAACAAATTTGTTTCTTTCCTCAAACAGGACTTGCAGCAATGCAAATAGGGTAGGGCATACCCGAATTAACGCTTTGGGAGAATCCCACCTCTGGTCTAGATGACGCAAGGACTCTAGGTTAAGTGGTTTCGTTGAACCAAGAATCTCCCTGCCTGATAGTCGGAGAGTGCCAAGTTGAGCCAATCAGTGCCGTTTGTTTCATCTTCCGTTTTTTGTACGGGCGCGGTTGAATGCGTCCGAGGCCCCAAGTGCAAGTGACGAGTGCTGCCATTTCAACGGAATTAGACAAAAACACAAATATTAGGAGGTTAATCCTGTGACAAAAAAAACTGTAGCAAATTTATCGGCATCGGACTTATCGGGCAAACGGGTATTGGTGCGGGCGGACTTTAACGTGCCGCTCGACAACGGCAATATCACCGATGATACTCGCATCCGGGCTGCTCTGCCGACTATTGAGGATTTAGCGTCGAAGGGCGCTAAGGTGATTTTGTGCAGCCACTTCGGCCGCCCCAAGGGTGTGACGGAGAAGTTGCGCTTGACGCCGGTTGCGAAACGGCTGTCGGAATTGTTGGGCAAAGAGGTCAAAAAGACTGACGACTGCATCGGTGATGAAGTCGCTGCTACAGTCGCCGCGATGCAAAATGGCGATGTGGTTTTGCTGGAAAATGTCCGCTTCTACCCAGAGGAGGAGGCAAACGACCCGGAATTTGCTAAGAAGTTAGCTTCTGTTGCCGATTTGTATGTCAATGATGCTTTTGGGACGGCTCACCGGGCTCACGCTTCTACTGAGGGTGTTACTAAGTATCTGAGTCCTTCTGTGGCTGGTTTTTTGATGGAGAAGGAATTGCAGTATCTCGGTAGTGCGATCGACAATCCGCAACGTCCTTTAGCTGCTATCATCGGTGGTTCTAAGGTTTCCAGCAAGATTGGAGTCATTGAAAAGCTGCTCGAAAAGTGTGACAAATTGCTGCTGGGTGGCGGCATGGTGTTCACGTTCTACAAAGCTCGCGGTTTGAACGTGGGCAAGTCTTTGGTGGAAGATGACAAGCTGGAACTGGCTAAGTCTTTGGAAGCTAAAGCAAAGGAACGGGGAGTTACTTTTCTGTTGCCTACTGATGTGATAGTTGCTGACAAGTTTGCTGCTGATGCTAACACTCAAACTGTCTCCGTTGAGAACATTCCCGACGGTTGGATGGGTTTGGACATCGGCCCGGATTCAGTAAAAACTTTCCAAGATGCTTTGGCCGATTGCAAAACGGTAATCTGGAACGGGCCCATGGGCGTGTTTGAGATGGAGAAGTTTGCTGTGGGAACTGAAGGAATCGCTCATTCTTTGGCGGGAATTACTAAAACTGGTACTACCACAATTATTGGCGGCGGTGATTCGGTAGCGGCTGTGGAACAGTTGAATTTGGGGCCTGAAATGAGCCACATTTCTACTGGTGGCGGTGCTAGTTTGGAACTGCTCGAAGGTAAGGAATTGCCTGGTGTTGCTGCTTTAGATGAGGCTTAATTAAGTTAAGTAGGGCGGGCAAAGCCCGCCTTGCTGGAAGCAGGTCTAAATTGTTGGCGGCGAATCATGTTTTTTGAAGATTTACCGCAGAGGGCGCAGAGAACGCAGAGCAAGAGAAAAGAGAGAAGGATATGGGTTTAAAGTCTACAGTTTGCTAGTATAATTTGTTTGAAGTAGCAGTGAGGTTTGTTTGTGAAACTTAAAATCTTGGCAACTGTAACGGCAAGTTTAGCTTTGTTTGGGCTGGCAGCTCCCGTTAAAGCTCAAAATCCAGATCATGTTAGGCAATTGCTGGAAAGTAAAGAGTGCGAGGGCTGTGACTTGAGAAATGCTGATTTGTTCAAGGCTAGCTTGTACAGAGCTAATTTAAGAGGAGCCGATTTAAGCGGAGCAAATCTCTATGAAGCTAATTTGCTAGAAGCGGATTTAAGGGGTGCTAATTTGGCGAATGCTAACTTAGTTAATGCGGAGATGTACGGGGCTGACTTGGATGGTGCTAATCTGCGAAATGCGGATTTGTCTAATGCTTTTTTGGGGCGAGCGAATCTGACGAGTGCGGATTTGCGCGGTGCTAAACTTTTTAATGCAAATCTGGGCGAAGCTTATCTGCAGCAAGCTAATTTGTCGAATGCCGATTTGAGACGTTCGCTGCTGTTTAGAGTTAATTTTAATCGTGCGAATTTAAGCGGAGCGGATATGTCTTTCGCGGATGTGCGCGATAGTAATTTGCAGAATGCTATTTTGTCAAATACTAGGCTTCCTCGGGCTCAATTGACCGGGACAAATATTGATGCGGCGAATAACGTGCGGCAGGCTGATTTGGAACGTGCCAACTTGCGGGGTACGAATTTGGCGCCGGGGGTTTGCGTGATAACTACTTTTCCTTATTGTGTTTTGAATGTGGAATAATCTGCTTGCTGAGTGCGTCAGCCTCCATTTTTTTGGCAGCTACGGGAGTTTTTGCTCCCGCCCAAAAACGGATACAATTTCCCCACTTAAGTCGTGGAAAGATAAAAATTTTAGACTAAAGTTCCAGCTCCCAGATGAATCTGTGGAATAAATCTAAAATCTAAAATCTAAAATCTAAAATCCACTGGCTGGCGCACCCTAAGTTGAGATCCGAGCTAAGTTTGAGGTGGTTTGTATCCTCTTTCCAGGGCAAATCTCACAAGCTGAGCACGATTATCTAACTGTAATTTACTGAAAATGCTGCCTAAATGAGCTTGCACAGTCCGGGGGCTAATAAACAGCCGATCGCTAATTTGTTTGTTAGTATAACCCTGGATCACCTCCCAAAAAACTCTTTCCTCGGCTGGTGTTAAAGGCAAAGGTGCAGGTGCTGGCAATACTGCCACAAATGTTGGTTCTACCGCCCTACCGCTAGAAGTTTGAAGCAGTCGAACAATCTCGGCGTGAATGCGGTGAGAGCGCTCTAACTGCGCCTTTACCTTAGCTAAAATTTCTTCAGACTGAAAAGGTTTTACCAGATAATCGTCAGCTCCGATCGCATGACCTTCTACTTTTGACTCTATCTCACCTTGACCCGACAAAAATATAAAGGGGACTAACTGTCCCAAACGGGTAGTTCGCAAGCGGCGGCAAAACTCAAACCCGTCCATTTCCGGCATCATGACATCTGAAATCACCAAATCTGGGGGGGCATTCTCAAAAATCGAGAGTGCCTCAGCGCCAGAATTAGCGCATTCAACGCGGTATCCTTGGCTTTCCAAGTACATTGCTAAGACTGTTTGACAGTCTGCTTCGTCGTCAACCACTAATATTCTTTCCATGACAGGCTTGCACCAATTCCAGTTGCACAGTTCTTGAAACTGCCATTCCCAAAGTAGGAACTTAAATGAGTTTACCTGCTGCAACTTGATAAAGGCTCGCAATTTCTCAAATAGTCCAATTAGGGGCGCCGAGCGCATAAAAGGGGAAGCAGTAGATGAATATGAGGAACAATCTCCTTCTTTGATTCCCCTATCATCAAAAGCTACAACTTTTTATGAGGAAGATTAAACTTTTATGCAGAAAATAGAAGGGGAAAAAATAATTTTATCCTATTATACAGAAATCTTGGTGACACTTACACTATTCCTAGACCAGACATTGAAAGGTTTTTAGATTTTTCCGGTTCGGACACAGGTACAAAAGGAACAACGCGATCAGGTGCTACTACTGGGGGCTGCGCGAACAAACCGGGGTCGGCAACCAACATACTTTCAATTATCGCTGCTGGTTCGGGGCGACTGAACAGATACCCCTGCATGATATCGCACTGATGTTGTTTCAAAAAATCTAGTTCTGCTTCTGTTTCCACTCCCTCAGCAATTACTGTCATATTCAAACTGTGACCCAGTAAAATTACTGCTGTAGTAATAGCAGCATTTTGAGTATCTTCGTTGGCATTACGGACGAAAATTCGATCGATCTTTAAACTGTCAAAAGCAAATTGCTTAAGATATCCTAAAGTAGCGTAACCGGTGCCGAAGTCGTCAATAGCAATCCGAATTCCTAGAGCTTTAAGTTGGTTTAAAGTAGCGCCTGCTACTGTCGCATTTTCCACCAAAGCGCTTTCGGTCATTTCTAATTCTAAATTAGCAGGCTCTAAGCCTGTAGTTTCCAATATTTGGACGATTCGCGCCTTGAGTTCCGGGTCAGACAACTGCCGGGCCGACAAGTTTACTGATATTGTAAAGGGCGAAAACCCCGCCGCCAGCCAACTAGCGGCTTGAGCGCAAGCTGAAAGCAGTACCCACTCGCCAATCTGAATAATTAAACCTGTTTCTTCTGCTAAGGGAATAAATTCGCAGGGAGAAATTATACCTCGATCGGGATTTTGCCAGCGCACTAAAGCTTCGGCGCCGATAACTTGGCCGGTAGCAATATTCACTTGTGGCTGATAGTATACCTGAAACTCACCTTGTGCCAAAGCGTGGCGCAACAAAGCTTCGAGAGCAAACTTTTCAGGAGAGAGGGTTGTAACCTTGGTGGAGTCGTTAACTAAATCTTTGAGTCTGGCTTCTGCTTGGTGAAGCGCGACTGTCAGCGGTTGAGTAATAGTTTGCCGTTTCAAGACGCGAGAAGCAATGGCTCCGAGCAATTCAGCTTTGGTAAACGGCTTTGTCAGGTAATCGTCGGCTCCCAATTCCATCCCCCGACGAAAATCGGTTTTGTCACTTTGAGCCGTGAGGAAAATAAATGGAATTGTTCCAGCTAGCGAGTTTTGCCGCAGAGTCCGCAACACGTCATAACCGTCTACTTCCGGCATCTGCACGTCGCACAAAATTAAATCTGGTATCTCCGAAAGCGCCATCTGCACCCCAGCTCGACCGTTTTCAGCGGCAATGACCCGGTAGCTGTGAGATTCCAGGAGTTGCAGAAGAGTTTCCCGGATTAATTCGTCGTCTTCAATTACCAAAATTTTGAGCATGATACTTAGATAACAGATGGCACTATATATCAGAACCTGACTAACTCTAGCATACTCAAACTAGCAAATTAATAATTCAGCTAATTAGCCAATAAATGATTAGCCAAATGGCTGAATATTTCCCCTCGGTTCTTAAGTCACAATCAAATAACTGCCTAAATAGGGAAGAGTTCGATCTCTTTCAAGAGCAGAAAACTGCTGCGCCCGACTCGTTTAATAAATTTTCATTACAAAATACCCGGTGTTTCTCCTAAAAAATTTTTAGCTAACAGTTTCAGTGCGCGGATGGCGGAAATTACTCAGGCTATCACTTATATGATGTCCGGTTAATTGTTCATAATTAGTCCGTGTTTGTATTGACAAGTAGAGTTTTCTCTCAATGGATGAATCAGGAGGCAGCGTCCTGATTCATCCAAAAAAGGATACTTGCTTTCAGACAACAGTCGTGGAGAGATAAAATTTTTAGATTAAGGTTCAATCTGCCAGATTCATCTGTGAAGTGAATCTAAAATCTAAAATCTAAAATCGACTAACGGAGAACTTAATTATGGTTCTATAACCGGAAATCATAATTATCCACGGCCTTAATTCACCAAAAAACGAGCGGGAAGCCCCTAGCTTCAGACATGGGGAGGAAAGCGGCTGCGACGACCGTCGCCTTGAAATCTCTTTCTTCAAAATGCGTAGCTATAGCCATCCTTCTTGTGGATTGGACTGCAATATTTGTGGCTAATTCCTGCCACTCTCCCAGACTTAACTACGATGTCAAAACTACCTGAAGCACGACAGAGAACCCGCCCTACATAAGAGCCGACTTTTTTGCCTGCGGTAACGGTTGCATGGACAATATCGCCAGTCTGAAATCCCTTATGGATTTGCAATCTGGACTTGTGTCTAGTAGGAAAGCCATAGTTGTTTGTACCGCACATCTGCCGCGTCCCATGCCCTTTTGCCATAATCAGCAACGGCTTTGAAGTTAAGACTTCGAGTGCCTCAACATTACCTACACACGCAGCATCAAGCCAGTGCGATTTGGGCAACCCTAATCGATTGCGATTGAACTTGGTTTGTCCGCCCGTGCCAGTAGTGACGGGCAATCCCGTCTCAGTGAGTGCGTTGAACAATGCCCATCGGGTTGAGTTGACCGCAGCCGCATCTTTGAGCGGTAGTTTTGCCTGTTTGAGAATGCGATTTAGCAAGTCGGGTTTAGTCGCCAGAAACGCTCGAACATCCTGATTACCTTTCTTTTGATTGCAATCGTGACAGGCAAGCGTCAAGTTAGAAACCCTGTCAGAGCCTCCCCTTGACTTGGGCTGAATGTGCTCAATCTCGAATGGTACATTTTCAACCGAGCAGTAAGCGCATTGTCTATTCCATTTTGTTAAGAGATACTCGCGGACTTCGTAACCCTGCAATTCTCCTTGTTGATACAGAACGCCTGAGATTTCAGGGTTGTGCATGAGTTGCAAATCGAACCGTACTAGCTCTTGAGCAATGCTGGTAATGGGTGCAATTCGCATCAACTTGCGAACCCATCTGAGTGTTGTTTCTACTCGATGCTGCAAGGATGGAGCTAGCCAACCATCAGGACGGGTGCGATTGAGGAATCGCGCCTGACGATACCGAGTTTTGCGATTGCATCTTCCTCGCCTGAGTTGACGACGAGACAGCAGTGCTTCTTTAATTTGTTGTCCTCGATGTTGTAGTTCGGCTCCGAAGATTATCTTGTCGCCCTGCTTGATGGCAATGCCAGTAGTTTGAGAACCTGGATCTAGTTTGATTTCTAGCGGCTCAGGACTTGCATTAACTTCTTTATTCAAAATAATTGTGAAGGGAAACCGCCTGAAGACAGATGCTTTGCCTGCCTTGAGTAATGACCGCCCTACTCCTGGTTTACAGGGTGATAATGGTCGCCCTTTTGTGTCTAGAACAAAAATAAAATTAGACATTTTTGCGTCTCTTCTACTTGCGTGTAATGTTAGCCTCGGCAATGTTTGATGAGCTTGTTCGGCTAAAAGCACTGTCTTAACCCGTTAGAACTGTTTAACTTTTAGCGACAGAGCGACGAACTGGCTACGCATTCGTCGGTGTCATGACTCAAAAAACTTAGTCCTCAAAGGACTTAGCCTGGTCAGGTTCGGCTTGTTCCATCCCGCTCGCGTTAGCCGGACAGTCTACAAGCCCCTAGCTTTAGCTATGGGGTTCCTGACAGGCTTAGTGGAATTCGCGCAAAACTTGGAATCTACAATTGCAGAAGTGATACTGACAGCGTGCATGGATGATGACGGAATTATCCGGTCTTGCGGAACTACCACGGTCTTTTTACAAACCAGCTCGCTACTGCCTACAGAGGCAAAGTTCCAAGCATAAAATTCGGGAGTGCTGACTGTCGCATTGGCCGGATGTAAACCTAGTGCAGTCACTAATACTAATCCCAAAGTCACTAAAGCTACGATCGCGAATCTCAGCATATTCTTTGTTTGAACCGGATAACTTACCTGATTGGTATTACCTTATTATTGCCTGGGTGGATCGAGAGCGTCAATAGCAGTTATTCCGCCGTTAGGTTCAACTCGTAAGCGATCGGCTCAGATGCTTGAGAAACTACCACAAATTCATAATAACCAGTATCATCCAGCAATCCAGACCAACTAAGCCCATCTGCATCTTCCAGCAAAGCTCGCGCGCCCTTTGTCCGCCCCGGAGTATAAATTGACAGTAGCGTAGATTTGCGCGGTGCTTGCAAATTCACTCGCAAAGTTTGATTTTGAGCGAACCGGGCAATGTAAGCTTTCCCTTCTCCGGGTTTGAGATTGCCTGTGAGGCGTTTGCTCTTCGATAGGCGGTCAAATTCAACGCTTTCGACAGTTGCTCCCGCTTGTAAGGCTTCGAGTTCGTCGGCGGTAATTGCTTGCCAAATTTGTCCGATCGGCAAACCAATGATATTGCGATCGCGCGGCTGTTGTGGAAACCAATAAAAGAACCTAGCATCAGCCAAATCGTACAAAGCCCGACTGCTCAAATTCAGCTTGTTAACCTCTGTTTTCCAGCGATCGATATCGGCGGTGTCGTAACTGCCCAACCGCGCTCTAGCGTCGCTGCTGAGGTTTTCCAGCTTATCGAGCAACTCGTCGCCGATTTTCTGCCACCTTTCGCGCCATTGGCGATCGTCATCGCCTTCTTTTAACAATCGTCCGCCCAATTCCGGGTGTTTGGCATAGAAAGTCTCGTCCACAAGGTTGACATAACCGCTATAGAATCGATCGTCAATTTTGAGCTTGACAAAGCGATCTTGCAAAGCATCTTCTTGCTGCTGCTTCGGGTTTGAAGGCTGGGGAACTTTCTGCACTTTTGATTGCAGATTTAACAAAGAATTGCCCGCAAACCAGCCAACTCCCCCCATAGTTGATAGCACAGCCACCACAAACAAAACCATTTTCCAAGCAGGCATTTTTTGCTGATTGCCAATAGCAGCAATTCGCACCGGAGTTCCCGGCAGTTTTGGCGTGGGGGCGGGCACGGGTATGGGCGAGAGATCCGGTGGCTGCGTGATCCCAAAATCCGGGGCTGGTGGCAAAGGTGGCTGTAAAGGCGGATTGCCGGAGAGAGCGAGCATTACCTCGCGAGCCGAGGAGTAACGCTGGCTCGGCTGTTGAGCAAGCATTTTATCCAGCACCAGGGACAAATTCGGAGACAGAGAACATTCCGCCCGCCAGTTCCAATTCAGGGTATGGCTGTCGAGCAACTGATGCGGTTCCTTCCCAGTCAGCAACACTAAAACCGTGGCCGCCAGAGCGTACAAATCGCTGTGGGGATAGACGATGCCCATCTGCATCTGTTCAACGGGAGCGTAGCCGAGCTTGCCGATGCGAGTCGCGGGGCCCGGAGTGCCGTTAGCCTCAGCGAATAGAGACTCTACGGTGGCGGCGACTTGTTTTACTCCCCCAAAGTCGATTAGCACGGGCATCCCGTCAGAACTCCGCAGAATCAGGTTGTCCGGGGAGATGTCGCGGTGAAGCACTCCTAGAGAGTGAATGTATTCGAGCACGGGCAAAATCTGCTGCAGCAGTTGATTGATTTCTGCCTCTATAAACCGCAAACCCTGACGCTTGCGGGCGTCGAGCAGAAAGCGGTAAGTTTGACCGGGCACGTAGTCTTGGACGAGAAATAGGTAGCCTCGATCGCTGATACTGACGCGGAAAAGTTCGCGAAAGCGCGGGATTTGATTGTGTTGCAGCTTGTAGAGCACTCCTGCTTCCCGCTCGAACAGTTCCTCGGATTTTTGTAAAGCGTAACTTCCGTGTACTTGGGGCGCAAATTCTTTTAAAACGCAGGGTTCGTTAAATCGGTGGGTATCTTCAGCGAGGTAGGTGCGCCCGAAGCCTCCGTGTCCCAATTCGCGGACGATGCGGTAGTGGTTGTTGAGAGTTATGCCGGGGTAGATGGGATTGTTCATTGGAACTTGCTGCGTCGGATTTTCACGCTTGACTGAGACTAGGAGTTTTGGGCGATCGCTGAATTAATCTTGACATAGTGTGTCGGTCTTTATTAGTCGATCGGCAGCTTGCCTATCCCCTGTGGTGATTGTGAAAACAGCGGTTTCCTGCTATAGAAGTTTATCTACTGCGCCATATTTTCGATCGACCTCAAAATGTGTTCCAATTTTTAGTGTCCAGCCCAATGTGCGATCGGGTCGCGCCGCGCTACTAATTGACTCTTGAGCGATCGAGGTGCAAAATACCCATTTTAAGGAGCAAATAATGCAGCCAGAACAGCGTCAGCGAGCAATTGGGGCGTTTGAAGAGTTTTTGAGGGCGCCGCTTGAGGAACGATTGCAACAGCAGCAGAGTCGAGTTGCCGGATCCGGGGCGATTCCCTACGGGATAGCTGCGCTTCACGCCCTTTTCCAAAAAGTCGCTGCCACAGTACCCGCTTACCAGACTTTCCTAACTGAACATAACATCAATCCCGCCTCAATTCAAACCTTTGAAGACTTCCAAAAATTGCCGCTAATTACCAAAGAGAATTATTTACGCTGTCACCCGCTACCTCAGTTGTGCTACCAGGGCAAATTAGAAACTTGCGATTTCATTGCTGTTTCATCGGGTTCGACAGGAAACCCGACATTTTGGCCGCGTTTTATCAGCGACGAGTTGCAAATTGCTGCTCGTTTTGAACAAATATTTCACGACAGTTTTTACGCCGACAATCGCTCAACTTTAGCTGTCATTTGCTTTGCCTTGGGAACTTGGGTTGGGGGAATGTACACGGCAAATTGCTGCCGCTATCTAGCGAGTAAGGGCTATCCAGTTACAGTTGTGACGCCTGGGAATAATAAGACTGAAATATTTCGAGTTGTGCAGGAACTTGGGGAGCATTTTGAGCAAGTAGTCTTGTTGGGATATCCGCCATTTATCAAGGATGTGATTGATAGCGGAATTGCTGGGGGTGTGGAGTGGCAAAAATACCGAATTAAGATGGTGTTTGCGGGGGAAGTGTTTAGCGAAGAATGGCGGAGTTTGGTGAGCGATCGTACTAATTCTGACAATCTATATTACAACTCTGCGAGCCTTTACGGTACTGCCGATGCGGGCGTTTTGGGCAACGAGACACCGCTGAGCATTTGCATCCGCCGCTTTTTAGCAAACAATCCCGAAGCAGCACGCAATTTATTCGGGGAATCGCGGTTGCCAACTCTGGTGCAGTACGATCCGAAAAGCCGCTTTTTTGAAGTTAATAATGACGGCACGTTGTTATTTTCGGGCGACAACGGTATCCCGCTAATACGCTATCACATCTCGGATAATGGCGGTTTAATTTCTTACGAAGCAATGCTCAATTTTTTGGCGGAATGGGGGTTTAACCCTGTGGCACGTTTGCAGCAAGCAGCAGGTATGAAAGTTTCTGATTTCCCCAGAGGCATTCGCTGCTTGCCCTTTGTGTATGTATTCGGGCGATCGCACTTTACCGTTTCTTACTTCGGTGCTAACATTTACCCGGAAAATGTCACCGTAGGTTTAGAAGTTCCCACCATTCGGGAATGGGTGACGGGAAAATTTGTACTGCAAGTCAAGGAAGATGCGGATCAAAATCGGTTTTTATCGGTGGTTGTGGAATTAGCAGCGGGGGTGGAGGGCGATGAGGAGATGAAGCAGGCGATCGCATCTTCAATTCTCGCGCAATTGCGGCGGCTAAACAGCGAATTTGCTAATTACGTGCCGCCAGAATATCAGTTACCTGTGGTGACATTAACCGAGACTGGCGATGCGGAGTATTTTCCGATTGGTGTGAAGCACCGATACACGCGGCAATAAGTAGTTTGAATTGATGAGCTATGAGTTTTGAAAAGCATTGTGTTATTCTATAATTAGGGTAACAGTTGACGGATCAGCTTAAAATATGCCAGCCCAAGACATCTACCACAATAATGTCAGAACAGCCCTAGAAAAAGATGGGTGGACGATAACCAAAGATCCCCTACCCTTAAAAATTGGCAAACGTACTCTCAGCGTCGATTTGGGTGCAGAAAAACTATTTGCTGCCGAAAAGCAAGGTCGCAAAATTGCTGTAGAAGTGAAAAGTTTTGTGAGTGCTTCACCAGTTCATGACTTAGAAGAAGCTGTTGGACAGTATATTGTCTATGAAGATATTCTAGAGCAATCGGAACCTGAACGGATAATATATCTGGCAATTCGTGCAGAAGTTTATGCACAAATTTTTTCTGAACCTATCGGGCAGCTTTTGTTAGGAAAAAAAAGATTTAAACTAATAGTTTTTGATTCATTAAAGGAGACAGTTGTCAGATGGATAGACTAGATGAATATCGCGGATTTATTCAGAAAATCTTAGATAGTTATGCCCAGATTCCCTACCAATACGGAGAAATTAAAAGCAGCGTTATTGTCGATCGCGAACAAAACAATTTTTTACTGATGCACGAAGGTTGGGAGGGTGCTAAAAGAATTCACGATTGTATCGTTCATGTGGAAATTAGGGACGGCAAAATTTGGATTCAACAAGATGGTATAGAAACGGGAATTACCGCAGAACTTGTAGAATTAGGAGTGCCTAAATATCTGATAGTTTTAGGGTTTCATCCGTATCATGTTCGGCAACATACGGGATATGCGATCGCCTAAACCAGCTTACAATACAGGAAACTTGAATAAAAAGGACGATCGCTAAATTGTATCGGGATCAATATTTAATTCTCGCAGTTTCGCGGCCAGGCGATCGGCTCTTTGAGCTTCTTGTCCGGCTCGTTGAGCTTCTTGTCCGGCTCGTTGAGTCTCCCTTTCTGCAACCTCTTGAGGAGTAGGGACAAGCTCTCCTTCTGCTGTAAAGAAACGCAATTTTCCGCCACAAATTCCGAGACTCAAATCGAGCTGCTGACTCCGCAGATGCCCGCATTCGTTGGGTGCAATTGGTTCATATTCCCCGTCAACTAAATGAAACCCAGCTAATTCTAAAGTTTCTGGATCAAACCAAAAGTAGTCGTGAGTGCGAAAAGTATCTTGATAGAGTTGTTTTTTAAAGTTTTTGTCTATATCCGCTGTTTTGGGAGACAGGATTTCAACGATAATATTGGGGTACTTTCCCTCTTCTTCCCAAACTACCCAGCTTTTCCGAGTTTTTCGTTCTGTTCCGAGTACCACAAAAAAGTCTGGGCCTCGGAAGTCTTTCGATTTGAGTTGCTTGGGACTGTAATAAATGGTGAGGTTTCCAGCAGCATAGAAATTGTTTCTATCTCGCCACAGCCATTCTAGACAGTTGAGGAGTAGGATTATTTGTCGGAGATGCAGTTCTGTTTCCACGGGAGGTTCGTCACTGTATAAATCGCCGGGCGGAAAGATAACATTTTCTGGTATCTCTTGTTCTAGTATCTCTTGGGTAGTAGCTAATTCTGCGGTTGCGGACATGGCTGCTGGGTGAGGAGTAAGAGGTTGTGTGTCTATGTTAGCAAGCTTTTCATATCTCTGCCGAGGACTATTCTGAAAGCCCGATCGCGCTTTTTGGCAAAAAGTGCGATCGAACACCGAACAATTAGTTTTTAACTATTAGCAATTACCGCTTTATTTGCCGTCAGCTTCCCTGAGAGCCACCAGAATTTCTGGTCGTTTCATGCGCGCGTAGCCCCGAATTTTCCGGTCTTTGCCGATCGCCTTCAACCGTCTCAGCGAAAGACTTTCGTAGTCTTCCTGTGGGGGCGGAAACGGCAACTCCAACTGCAACTGCGGTAACTGAGGTTTCTCCTGTGCTTTCGACTGCTTCTTCGGCTGCGTTTTTGACTGCTTCTTCGGCTGTGCCTCGGGCTGTCTTTCTGAGTGAGTCGCTGCGGCTCCCAGTTGAGTGCGGAGCGTTTCGATTTGATTTTTCAGGTCATTTTCTACGTCTTTAATGGCGTCTGAAACAAACTGATTAATTGTTTGAACTGTGCGTTCTAATTTTGTTGACAGTAGTTTTTCCAGTTCATCCAACTGTCTCAAAGCACCTTCAAGATTTACATCAGGAATAACAGCATCTGTCGGCGGATTATCGCTGCTAGATTGTTCAATTTTTTTAGCCAATTTATCTACCTTTTCATGAAATGTTTTTTCAACTTGTTCGAGCAAACGCTTAATCTGTTCTATTGGGTGACGATCAAAGTGCTGGTCAGTTAGAGCTTTTACTTGCTTTTTTAGCAGGTCTTCATTTTTTTTAACAGATTGTTCTATTTCTTTTGTTAGACTTTCTACCTTTTTTTGAAATGATAGCTCAAATTGTTGCAGTATAGTCTCAATTTGTGCTGTTTTCTGAGTCGGTTGCGGAGCTAAATGTTCCATTTCTGCTTGAGCAACAGCTACCTCCTCGTCGGTCATTTCAAATACCCAAGCCCACATTTCCTCGATGCCGAGTTCTTTAGCAAGAATACACCAATCTGAGCCGCAGACAACTTCATATTCTTCTTCATTGCTGTAAGCTTCAGTGGGGCGCACAATTAAAGGAATCAAGTTGCTGCCTTGCTCGATCAGACTTCTCCTGATAGCTTCGCGACGTTCGCGAGGAATTTCGCCCCGATGAGGCTCTGGTACTGCAATTTGGGAAGTGTAAATCTGACTGTGACTAATTGGCTTAATCCGCAAATATTCAACTATTCGGTTTTGATCGGACGATCGATCCATCTTGTTACAAGTCCCCTTTTGTCATGAAAATCTGGTGTTTGGGTATTTATGTATATTTGCACTTTACAGCCTGCGTTTTAAGTGCTGCAGGACTAACCCAAGAACTGTAATTGTAGGGTGCGATACAAACACCTTACCCAGACTCTGGTAAGTTTAAGGGTTTATTGGCCTCAGTCTTCCAAGTCTGCGATCGAACTCGGTTATCTGGAGGAGATATCACCTTGCTGCTGTACCTGTGCGGCTGGCTGTGCGGTGACAGCCCGGGCGATCGGCAAAACTGACTGCAATTCCTAAAAAAAGCGACTGTGATGAGTTTAACTGGCTGTGGGACACCAATGATACACTGCTTTACTCATCTTTACTTTTTTTGGCCTAGAGACTCACTGAGTCAAAGTTGCCAGTGGCGACAGGAATTGCGAGTTATGAATATTTGTGCCACTTATCAATTATTTTAATCATTGCTTTGTCAGTTAACCCTTCAATACGTTTCACCGCACTTGTAAATGAGACAAACGGCTGCACATCTCGTTCTTTGATTATTCTGTCGATTATCTGAGACTTCAAGCCAGCATCTTTAAAATTCGCCAAGAATCCAGATTTATCTAGGGTATTGAGTGCTTCCAACACCGACATTGATTCGGAAGTTACGTTTTCAACTTCTGGTATCCTCTCTACCACCACTTGTTTTTCGGGTGGCGACTCCGATTTCAACTCATTAATTCTGTTGGCTAACCCAGCTTCAACTAACAGAGGTACTTGTTGTAAGATTCGGTTTTCAAGTTCTTGTATACTCTGGGCTAAAACTTTTTGTTCACGGGCGTACTCGGCTTTTAATTCATTAATTTGACTGGCAAACTGGGCTTCAATATTTGTTAGTCGCTGTTCTAAACTAGATGACTCTTGGGGAGTTTCATTTTCACTGAAATTAAGGACTTCGACCAAAGAAACCGGGTTTTTTATTGAATCTGCGGGCTGCGACGAAGTATTTTCGTACAAAACCCCGGTTTCTGGGTTCTCAACTAAATTCTCAGTGATTGCGGTTTTTCTGAGAATTTTAAGTTGATCCAGTATAATTTCTTCATTTTCTTCTTCCAGGATGAATGCTCCGATTGTCTCGCCTTTGAGAGGTTCTATTTCCTTTGCTCTCGCCGCCGCATAGTATTCAAAGTCTCCGTCTACTATCTCGTAGGCATCCATACCGTTTCGGCGGACAATTATCGGATTAATCAATCCTCCTGACTCTAAAATCAGTCTCGCTAATTTCTCCAAATCCGGCTCGGCAAAATTGGAACGGGACACTGCGGATGTAATTCTTTTCACTGCAACCAGTGACGGAAATAATTTTTTCATGAGTTTTTACCTATTTTTTCCAAAACTTCCTCGGCTAACATTTCAAATTCTTGGGAGGCGATGGAATCAGGCTTAAAGTCTAGCACTGAAATCGGATCGGCGATTTCCATATTTCCCACGATTTGCATTTGTTCTGCACACTTTGCTAAATCGTCTCTCTCGTAAATTACGCTGTCCATGATTTCCAACCCGTAGCGCTTGGGAATTGCCTCCCTCCGCTTGGGCAAACTGTACTGTACAAATTTAGCATTAGTTGAGATTTTGCAAGGGAGGACGCCTAAAATTGCGATCGGCTGTTTGCCGATTATTTTCCTGAATCCGTTAACTTTTTTGATAAAATCCTTGACATTAACCAATCCTTGATTAGCAAAAGGTTTTAAGTCAGAAGGAATAATTAAATAATCCGCCGTAATCAGGGCAACTCTGGCGTAAAAATTCAAAGATGGTGGCGTATCGATCAGTACAATATCATATTTATCCTGTACTACGGCTAGTTTCTGAATTAAAATCATTCGGCTGTAATCTAGTTGATTAAATTCGGTTTCTTCGTGCATCAAATTGATGTGGGAAGGAACCACATCAATTTCGGGATGGCAAAAACTTGACTTGCGGGCTACTTCGCCTATCGAGTAACCATCTTCTGATTGCAAAACGTGAAGAATGTTGCAATCTTTCAAATCATCTTGTTCTTCATCTTCAAATTTTACTAAACCTGTCGCAAAGGTTGTATTTGCCTGACTGTCTAAGTCGATGACTAATACTCTGTTACCTTTCTTGCTGAGCGCTGCTGCTAAATTGACTACTGTTGTAGTTTTGCCAACGCCGCCTTTATTGTGATAAACTGCAATGATTTTCATAGTATTTTGCCTGGTTTGGGTAACAATTACATCGGATTTAACTTGAATATTAACGAGATTATTTTCAGGTATTTGTTCCGGTTCTGAGATTTGACTGGGCTCAGGTTCTGCGGTGGCGGGATTGTCTGGTTGTACTGGTACTTCGCTAATTAACTCAGGACTAACCAAATTAATTTTACTATCTTCCAGTTCGAGATTATCGGGATTTTTTATAGGTTTTAAACTATTTCTGCCAATTAAAGCGATAATTTCCTCAATTCGAGTTTCTACGTCTTGTCCAGCACACTTAAAGACTAGCTGAATATCATCGGCTACTCGTTCATAAATTCTAATTTCTTTACCGTTAGTTAGGACTCCATAGCGGATGCTCAAACTTGTTAAGTAACGCTTGAGTTTTCGCAGGTGGCGGTCTAAATTTTCCTTCGGATGTTTAGCCTCCATAACTACACTCATCGGCGAGTCTGCATCGACAACTATGGGGATAACTTGGGTGGCAAATGAGAGGAAGTCTAGGCGAATATTCCCAAAGGCGATTTCTTGGTGCCAAGTGTCGGGCGTATAGCCTAACTTTGGTAGCAGATAGCTGACAATCAGTTTGCTTTCTACTTCGCTTTCGTTGCGACAGTTATTGGGATTGAAAGTCATTCGATTTTAGATTTTAGATTTTAGATTTGGAATGACTGATTTAATAATGGTACGGATTGTGATAAGCTGCTACGCATCTAAATTGAATACAGAGACGGGCATCCTGCCCGTTCCACAAGAATTGTAGAAAAATTGACTGTCAAATTAGATGCACACCCGCTTATTGACAGTAGGGCGCGGATTCCGTCCCTTACAAAGGCTACGGATTGTAATATCGAAAAACCCGGTTGTTTCTGAGAAACCGGGTTTTTCTGGCATTTATCGCGTTTAAAACTTACTTTGTTTTAGCGTTAAATTCCTGCAATGTTTGATAGCCGCCAGCCGGATTGTATAGGTGACAGTTGTCGGCAATCCGCTTCATTAAAGACCAAGAAAATTCTGTTTCGTAGAGATGATCTTGCCAATTTTCCTTTAAGCTGCTGTGGGCGAGGCGCAAATTGTACCAGGGTATAGCAGTTGAAAGGTGGTGAGGAACGTGCACGTTAATGTCGTGGCACAGAAACTCTACCCAGCGGGGATAGTCGCAGTGAACTGTTCCCGATAGTTGCGCTTGGGCTTCGTTCCATTCTTCGGGTTTTTTAAATGAAATGTCTGGTGCTGTGTGGTGAACAATGGTAAAAGTGCTCATCCAGAAATGGTAAACCATCCAGGGCATCAACCAAAATTTGATGAATCCCCAAATGCCTGTGGTGGCAATTAAAGTCGGAAATACGATCGCAGCACCGATTAAAACTACTAACACAGAAAACCGCACTTGTTCTTGTTGCTGTTTGCCTTTGAAGCGCCACCACATAAAGTGTACTTTTGCCCAGTGGGCGATCGAGCCAACCCACCACATCGGGCCGAAGATTAAACTATAAGCTATTTGTAATGCTTTGGGCGCGGCAGCGTAGTCGGCTGCTGTCATCGGCTGCCAAGCATTATCTTCGCCAATTTTGTTGGTGTGCTTGTGGTGATAATTGTGTCCATGCCGCCATGCGTGAAACGGGAAAATTAACGGCAGAAATGCAATATGTCCGACTAAATCGTTTACCCAGCGGCGGTTAGCAAATGACCGATGACCGCAGTCGTGGCCGATCACAAAAAAACCGGTTAATCCGGTGCCTGTGAAAATCCACATCAGGGGCAGTAGGAACCAAGGAGAGACTGCTAAGCCCCAGTAACCGACAGCAACTAGCAAAACGTTGACGATTACTTTTGTCCAAGCTTTGCGGGGGTTTTTGACGAATACTTCCCGCGGCAGGGTTTTGAGAATATCTTTCAGGCGCAGGTTGGAAGTGTCACTTGCGGATGTCAAATTTAGTGGTTTTTCGATCGATGCTGTCATAAATAGATTTCGATTCTCCGTATGCCATGAGCATGGCTTAACAAATTAGCGCCATAAAAAAGCGCAGTAAAATGTCAGCTCGTTGCCAGCTTGTGGCAGACGAGTTGAGCAGTAGGCAAGCGCGTTTTAGCAAAAGCTAGCGATCGCTATCCGCAGTTAGGAATTTCTGGCACTTTCGGCAAAAAATACTGCGGGTAGCAAAACCTTTGTTTTTATAACACAGGGGCAGCACAGTTAGCATTAGCGGCTGTTGTCTGCTAATTGCTGTTGCTACCAGAAATGGGGCCCTGAGCCGGCAAGCCAGCGATCGAGCGTTGCTGTTTGAGGCTTTGCACTTCCAGCAGCAACGATTCGATTTCCGCTTGCAAGTGCAGGAACTTAACTTGCTGGTCGGCTTGGTACGGGCACTTCACCGAATTTACTTTGCAGGCAAAACTGGTGGATAGGGTAGAAGAACTAGCCATTTCGGGATTGCTCGCGGTGACTTGAGGCCGGGAAAGAGTGGATGAATTATTTGACATTAGTAATTGAGTAGACATATCTACACATTCACAAAAAAAACTCGGTAAGTGGGAAGCTCAGAGACTAAAGTCCTGAGAGGAAAACGATCCGGCGATTTCAATCGCCTTGAATCCCCCCTTGCGGGGTAGAGGGGTATGGTTGCCCCTCCAGTGAGGATATGGTTGTCCTCTGCTCCTTTCGGAGTAATGTTAGCTTGTCGGTCAATGTTATAAAGGCTTGTTAAGCTAGCAGCACTGTCTCAGTGACTTTAAGACTGTTTAACTACTAGCGACAGAGCAAGGGACTAGCTTCGCATCCCGGGGTGTCATGACCTAAATAACGTAGTCAGTTAAGACTATAGCTGGTCAGTACAGCTTGCTTGATTTCTCTTACAAGCTCAGTGGCTTGAGCCAAGAGTTACTGACACCATTAAGTTACTTTAACCTGAACCGATCGTATTAAACATCAAATTAACCGATCGAGCTAAAATTAGTGTGAATTCCTTAGCCATTGCCTAAAACCATTGACATCGTGACCCTGATTCTACCTGCTACTGACTCTGCTGCTAACTCTGCTGCCCGCGCCGCCTCGCCGAAGCGCTACGGCTGGCCCGGCTTGATCGAAGCTTATCGCCCCTACCTGCCAGTGACGGAAACCACGCCGGTAGTGACGCTCCAAGAAGGCAATACTCCCCTGATTCCAGCACCTGCGATCGCCTCTCTCATCGGTCGAGACGTGCGCGTCCTGGTGAAATATGACGGCCTCAACCCCACTGGTAGTTTCAAAGACCGGGGGATGACAATGGCGATTTCCAAGGCAAAGGAAGCTGGTGCCGAAGCTGTAATTTGCGCCAGTACCGGCAATACTTCGGCCTCCGCCGCCGCCTACGCCAGACGCGGGGGGATGCGAGCTTTCGTGTTGATTCCCGAAGGTTACGTGGCTTTGGGCAAGCTGGCGCAAGCTTTGCTTTACGGTGCGGAAGTCATTTCGATTGGGGGAAATTTCGATCGGGCCCTAGAAATTGTCCGCGAAATGGCTGTTAACTACCCCGTGACTTTGGTAAATTCGGTGAATCCTTACCGCTTAGAAGGTCAGAAAACCGGTGCTTTTGAAGTGGTGGACGCTTTAGGCGATGCCCCAGACTGGCTGTGCATTCCCGTCGGAAATGCGGGAAACATCACAGCATACTGGATGGGTTTTTGTCAATACCACCAAGCCAAAAAATGTTCGCGCTTGCCGCGGATGATGGGATTTCAAGCGGCTGGGGCTGCACCCTTGGTAACAGGCCAACCAGTGGCGAACCCAGAAACCTTGGCGACGGCGATTCGGATCGGCAACCCCGCTAGCTGGAAACAGGCGATCGCCGCTTCCGAAGCCAGCCGCGGCAGTTTTGCAGCAGTCACCGACGCCGAAATTCTCGACGCTTATCGTTTGTTAGCATCACAGGAAGGAATTTTCTGCGAACCGGCGAGTGCAGCTTCTGTGGCCGGTTTGCTGAAGGTGAAAGACCAAGTTCCGACTGGGGCGACGGTGGTTTGCGTGTTGACTGGTAACGGTTTGAAAGACCCGGATACGGCAATTAATCACAGCAACAATCAATTTAAAAGCGGCATTGCTCCGAGTTTGGATGCAGTAGCTGGGGCGATGGGATTTTAGAAGAAGGAAGAGGGAACAGGGAAGAAGGAAGAAGGAAGATCTAAACAGGCAAGATGCCTGTTCCACTCTTAGTTAAAATCTCTTGTGGGGTGGGCCGAAGAACCCGCCCGTAAGCCCATAGAAACAGGCAAGATGCCTGTTACACTCTCAGTTAAAATCCATTGTGGGGTGGGCCGAAGAACCCGCCCTCAAGCGTATCAATAAACCCCTGTGAGATCGCTTTTTTCTCGATCGACTCAGCGAGACAATTTTGTCCTTATATTATGACTAGCCCTACTGCAACCCTGTTAATTGCCTGTCCCGATCGCAAAGGACTCGTCGCCTTACTTGCCAATTTTATCGCCTCCCACAACGGCAATATCATCCACGCCGATCACCATACAGATTTTACCGCTGGATTATTTCTGAGCCGGCTAGAATGGCAATTAGATGATTTTGATTTAACCACCGAACAAATAACACCTGCTTTTAGTGAAATTGCCAAGGACTTACAAGCCAATTGGCAATTGCATTTCTCCCAAAAAATTCGACGCATCGCGATCTGGGTAAGCCGTCAAGATCATTGTTTATTAGACTTGATTTGGCGACAGCGAGCGCAAGAAATCAGAGGTGAAATTCCGCTGATCATCAGCAACCATCAAAATTTAAAGCCTCTTGCCGCACAATACGGTATCGACTTTGAGTATATTCCCATTACTAAAGACAATAAAGCTATTCAAGAAGCACAACAGTTAGAAATTATTAAGAAATATAATATTGATTTAGTAGTTCTGGCTAAATATATGCAAATATTGAGTCAAGACTTTATCATAAAATTTCCCAATGTGATTAATATTCACCATTCATTTTTACCCGCGTTTGTGGGTGCAAATCCCTACGAAAGGGCTTATGAAAGAGGGGTAAAAATTATCGGTGCAACAGCTCACTATGTTACACCAGATTTAGATGCGGGCCCGATTATCGAACAAGATGTTGTGCGCGTCAGTCACCGCGATGAAGTGTCTGATTTGGTTCGCAAAGGTAAAGATTTAGAAAGAGTTGTGTTAGCAAGGGCGGTGCGATATCATTTACAAAATCGTGTTTTAGTTTATGGCAATCGGACTGTGGTTTTTGCTTGAAAGTTAGGCATCATATCAATCGGAGTTTGTTAGCGATTTTATCAATCGGCGATTGAAATCGCTACGACACACACGAAGTCCACTGAAGCGCGGACTGAATAAAAGACGGATGATAAAAGCGGATTTGGTATGATTAATCATTACTCACTAAAAGGCGGTAGCTGAAGTAACTGATTTTTAGAATGCGAAAGTTCTGCCCGATTGTGGCGGATTTCGATCGCACTTTCGCCCGGATTTCCCGTGGTAACAGGTACGATTTCTAAAGAATATGCTGTCTCTGTTTTTCTAGGGGCAGGATTTTGTGCTTTCGTGAGCAAGTCAACGGCATCTCCGAGGGCGCTAGTTAAATTTTTGCTAGTCTCGGCGTGGCGGGCTTCTTCTTGTTTGAGGGCTTGAGTGAGTTGTTTAATTTGTTCGATCGCCCGATCGCGCTCTTGGAGAACTTCTGCTAACTTAGCTTTAAGTTCGCCTACTGTTTCCAGTTGTGCGACTTCCTGCTGGCGAGCAACTCCAGCATCATCGCCTTCGGGCATAATGGGGGAAAAATTTTGTAATTGCTCTATTTGTGCTTCCAGAGAAGCGATGCTTTGCTGAGTTAATTTGGCATCATTCCGCCGCTGTTCGGCTTCGGTATTGTAGAGTTGCCGCCACTGAGCCGCACTTTCACCGGCTTCATCGCGATCGCGCGAAACTTCTGTTAACTGCTGTTGCAGCCGCTTGATTTCATCTAACCACTGTCTGACATCCTGAGCCATAATATTGATTTTAGATTTTAGATTTTAGATTTTAGATTGGGGAATTGGGAATTGGCAATTGGGAATTGGCAATTGCGAGTTGATAATGGCTTAATTAATTAACGACTTGTGTACCTCATCTTTCGCCTCGTTGCCTGTGCGCTATGAACATTTTTTACTGGTTGCGCTACCTGATTTTAGCTTTGTTTAAGGCGCTTTTAAGGCTGCTTCGAGCTCTCAAACGGAAATTTGGTGGTTTTTGGCTGTTTTGTCGGTGTTTGACTTGGCGCACGCTCAAGGAAGTCGGCGCGAAGGCAGGAGAGCAGCGGTTGCCGGGGCTGTCTGCAGAAATGGCCTACAATTCTATGCTGGCGCTGTTTCCGGGGCTGTTGGCTGTGTTATCGGCGATCGCCCTGTTTGAACCTTTGCAATCAACACTGTATCAAATCGCCCGTCTTTTGGGCGAAGTTATACCCGATGACGTGCGGAATTTAATTGGTGGCTTAATCAAAGAAATTCTGTTAACTAGGAGTAAAGGGCTATTTTCGGTGAGCTTTCTTGGGGCGATTTGGGCATTTTCTGGAGTAATGAGCGCGGCGATGGCTGCACTCGATCGCATCCATGACATCCCGAGCGATCGAACTAGACCATTTTGGAAAGCCAAACTTATTTCTCTGGCGCTGAGTATCGGTACAATTGTGCTGTTAATTCTAGCATCGGGAGTAGTATTTGTCAGCGACTTAATTGTACAAGCTATTGCCCGCCAGAGTTGCCTGCTGGAGTCCGTCGCCAATTGCGATTTAAAAGATGTCCAAAATTGCTTGCTACTCGCCGGCAATTGCCCTTTAGAGTCGCAATTGTTAGGTGTTTGGCGGCTGTGGCGGTGGCCGATTTCTTTGGGAATTGTATCACTGGCTTTTGCCTTTATTTACCGCTACGGGCCTAGCCGCCGTCAACCAGATATTCCTATTGTGTCGGGAGCTGTTTTGGCTGCTATTTTGTGGGCGCTATTTTCATCTTTATTTCGGTTTTATGTTTTGCATTTGGGCAATTACACTTGGACTTACGGCACGATCGGAACTTTTATTGTGTTGCTGCTGTGGCTCGATCTTTCTTCTTTGGTGATGCTGATCGGCGCTCAGTTGAATGTGACGGTGGGAAAGGCAATGAAACAATCAAAATTAAAATAATTTGTTAATTGTTAATTGTTAATTGTTATTTGCCGGATGCTGGCTTACCTACGGAGCAAAGTGCTGAGGATGCCCGCAACAAAAGAAAGCAAAATTAGTATCCAAATGACACCACCGGGAATGAATGTCAAGAAGCCAACACCTCTGATAATCCAAACTAGGAGGGTGAGGCCCAGGATAGTCAAAAAGATGCGGGTAGATAGTCGCATTTGAAATCTAGGAGAATTAGTCATGTTGAATGTTAAAGTTTTGTCTGGATCAATGATAGCTGTTTTATTGGCGATCGGCAGTTACCTCACCTTAATTTCGACTCCCGGTTCCACTGTTGCGCCGGGGGCTACAAATGTGCTGGGAGAAGCGGCAAATGCTGCTCAAAAAACACCTTCTGCAAGTTTAACAATTTCCGATCGCACAATTGGCGAAGCAAAAGTCGGGATGACTTTCGGACAATTGAAAAAGGCTCTGGGTTCCACAGCACTGTTTAAAGTTCAGTCTCCTTTTATGGTAGACTTTGACGCTGTGGCAGTTAGTCGATCGGGAAAAGTGCAATATCGGATTATCTACGCTGCGGGTACAAAGCTAAAAGATACCGATGTCATTGAACTTTTGATGACTGAAAATGCCAATTATAAAACAGTTCAGGGCGTCGGGCCGGGAATGACTCTGAAACAAGCTGAGGCAATTTACGGCAAGGCTACTTTATCTTATAACGTGGACAATGAATCGAGAGAAGGGGTTGTTTTTGCCAAACAACCGACTCGAAAAATTATGTTTGTTCCCAAGGCTGATGGAAAGCAATTTGCGGGAGTTTATGGTGCTGGTAAAGGAGGATTTTATCAGACTAATAAGTATCAGCCGAATGCTGTGATTCGCTCTGTGATGGTGCGGAAGTAAGTTAGTATCCCTGGACGCAAAAACCCGGTTTTTTAACGTAATTGCGTCATTTTAGGTTGATGGCGATCGCGAGAAACCGGGTTTTTTGCTGTTTCTGCAGGCTGTAGGAAGTATTCTCGCAAAAACCCGGTTTCTGGACACCTGCGCGGACTGAAGAAAACAAAAATTAAGGATTACCTGTGGGTAACTCTAAATATTCTTCATAGTCAAGATAATCTCTGATATTTTCCAGTATTTGCGTCAAATACTCTACGACTTCTTCCTTAATTTCTAATAGTTGCTTAATTGTCTTATCTCGCCCCACTTCCTCAAAAGACTTAATCCCATGCGCCAAATCATTCCTGTTGCTTTTAACAACTACAAGATTTTGCCCGTTCTTTGTCTTACTAAAGTCTGTTTGATATGAAAAACCATAATTTTCCGCTATTTCTTTAATCAACCTAGCATCCACATTTCCTGAAAACAGTTCTTCGCGCTCAAATGTAGCTGTGATGATATCTGTAGAGATTTGGTTGATTGTTAAATGAATTTTCTTAGGAGAACGATTTTTAAGATTTTGAAGAACAACTATTTTGATTTTTGGTTTGAGTTGGTCAAATGAGATGGATTTATTTTTAAACTCCTCAAATATGGCTTCAATCGCATTTCGCATAGTAGATTCAACTAAGTTATATAGTAATAAAAAACCATTAGCTTTCAGAGTTTTTGCTAACTCAGGATCGAGGCTTTGTATTTTGTATGTGCCAGCAGGATCGAATACAGCTAACTTCGTTGTCTGTTTTTCCAAGCTCTCCAGAAAAATGAAGTAATCATTCACCTCTTTGGCGCGTGTATTAAAGTCTAAAAATACAGTATTCACGAGTGTGACATGGCAGTTAATTGCGGAAATATTCAATACGCGCAACTACTTTATTTCTAAAACGGGTTGCATCAGATTTTGTGCAGTATGTAAAATGGATTTACATTGCAATTAAAATGATTGTATCCGTTTAAATAAATCTCTTCGGACTTCCTTATTTGCAGCTTCAGTTAATTGGATCGTCCGAACTGTCTTTCTGTTGAAGTTCCTCTGGCGAGGCATGAGTAAATCACTAAACTTAAATCCATTTAACCGCTCTATTTTTTTGAGTCCACTTAAGGTTAATTCGTTGTTAACAAATCTAGTTAGGGTAAGAATGCGTTGTGCACCGTATACGATCTCTAAACGTGGTTCATCATTTTCATCATGACCAATATCAACAACGAATATAGAAGGTATTGGCAGCCCCCAAATTACCGATTCGATAAACTTTGATTGCCTTGCTTCATCCCAAAAAAGTTCGCGTTGGTAGTTGGGAATAAACAACTTGTTAGTATCATCGTTAATTCCTTCCATATATTTTTGAACAAGTATTTCGAGTGGATAGTCTCTCGTATCGTAATTAATTTGCTTCTGCTTGTCGCGAATTTCCATTTCAGCAGCATTTCTGTCTTGCAGCGTAATTTCTTCTAGTTTGGATCGCATATTTTTAAGTAACGAGAAAGTGTTGTGGATATGATAATTTTACCACAGCCCAAGGTTGATAAAGTCCTGTTCGTAGAATTTTAGTTTTGAGGCTACCGCAGTGTAAATTCTGATTGAGCTAAGATGGTACGGCCGATCGCACTTATCAAAAAAAGTGCGTGAAGCGAAGCTATCCCGTAGGGAATCGCCAATGTTTAGTGAACTGAAATCGCCGCGAACATTGCCATTTATAACGCGATGCTGACGGGATTAGAAGGGCGGCAGGTCGCGGATAAACGGTGACTTTCCCCACTGGAATCGAACACAACCTCAAACTTAACGTGGGGTATAGTTTGACGCAAAAACTGAAAATGGCCGTCTGCATCGGAACGACTGCGGAAGCGGGCAACAATAATCCATTGCTCAGAGGGTAACAAACGGGCGATCGCCCAACAGCACAAGCGTTCTTTGTACGTCATAATAGAATCCGTCTCCAGTGAATTGTTGGAGCCAGAGCCAGCCCGGAACCTTGGACAGTAAGGGGCTGGCTTTTGACTGTTTAAGGCCTGAGCCTTATATACACTAATAGCATAATTTGATGTCAATAACATCAAATGACACAAAAAGATATCAAAGGGTGTTGGAGTGTAAGATTGAAGACAATAGAAGTAAAACCATGCCGGCCAATGCCTTCACGTATGCGAGTCACAGTTACACTGCCAGAAGACGTTCATCAAGCCTTGTCTGAATGGGCCGAAGAGGAAGATAGAACTCTTGCAAACTTGCTCTCCCATGTTGCTGCTAAAGCAGTCAGAGATCGCCAAGAACAGAAAAAAGATAAATCAGAAAGCGATCGCCCTTAAGAACGATCGCCCTTATCCCATCCGCGTCCATCCGCGTCGATCCGCCTACATCTGCGGTCAAAAAAAGAAATATCGCCCCTCAAAAAAATTAGGGTGAGCCGCAGCCCACCCTACCCAAATTATTTAGCAGTCACCAACTGTGCCGGTAGCCGCTTAAACGCCAACCTTTCATTCTCGATATCCACAAAAATCGTATCGCCATCGGCAAAATCTCCCCGCAAAATACCCTTCGCCATTTGCGTTTCCAACTCGCGTTGAATTCCCCGCTTCAGAGGCCGCGCACCGTAAACGGGATCGTAACCAATTTCTGCTAAAAAGTCGATCGCCAATTCCGACAATTTCAGAGACATTTTGCGATCGGCCAACCGTTTTTCCAAACGCTTGACTTGCAACAGCACAATTTGCCGCAATTCCGGCTTACTCAAACCGTGGAAAATAATCGTTTCATCAATCCGGTTCAGGAATTCCGGGCGGAAAGTTCCCCGCATCGCCTCCATCACCAGACTCCGCATTTTTTCGTTATCTCCCGCCACATCTAAGATGTATTGAGAGCCCACATTCGATGTCATAATAATCACAGAATTCTTAAAGTCTACTGTGTGACCTTGAGCATCAGTAACGCGGCCATCATCCAGAATTTGCAACATGATATTGAAGACATCCGGGTGCGCTTTCTCGATTTCATCGAATAGAATTACTGCGTAAGGACGGCGGCGAATTGCCTCAGTTAATTGTCCGCCTTCGTCGTAGCCAACATATCCCGGAGGCGCACCAATTAACCGCGAAACCGCGTGTTTCTCCATGTATTCCGACATATCAATTCGCACGATCGCCTCTTCGGTGTCGAACAGATAAGAAGCTAATGCTTTGGCTAATTCCGTTTTACCAACACCCGTGGGGCCGAGGAAAATAAAACTCGCAACCGGACGGTTTGGATCGGCTAAACCTGCGCGCGATCGCTGAATTGCATCTGCAACCGCCGTCACCGCTTCATCCTGTCCAATTACCCGCTTGTGCAGTTCATCTTCCAAGTGCAGAAGTTTCTGCATTTCCGATTCAACCAACTTGCTGATCGGGATTCCCGTCCACTTAGAAATAATCTCGGCAATGTCCGATTCGGTGACTTCTTCCCTGAGTAAAGTTTTACCAGTGGTTTGAGTTGCTGTCAGTTGAGCTTCGGCTTCTCGCAATTGTTTTTGCAATTCAGTTAACTTGCTATATTTCAACTCAGCAGCGCGGTTCAGGTCATATTTTAATTCAGCTTGTTGAATTTCAATATTCACCTTATCAATCTGTTCTTTAATCTTTTGAATGCTGCCGATGACACCTTTTTCCGATTGCCATTGGGCGTTCAAACCGCTTTGCTGTTCCTTGAGATTGGCTAAGTCTTTTTCCAGTCTTTCCAAGCGTTCTATCGAAGCAGCGTTACTTTCTTTTTGCAGCGACAGTCTTTCCATTTCTAGCTGCAAAATCCTGCGGTCGATTTCGTCTAGTTCTTCCGGCTTGGAGGTAATCTCCATTTTGAGTTTAGCGGCTGCTTCATCCACTAAATCAATGGCTTTGTCTGGAAGAAAGCGATCGCTAATATATCGAGTAGACAAAGTAGCCGCCGCCACTAGGGCGCTGTCAGAAATTTTAACGCCGTGGTGAACTTCGTACCGTTCTTTCAAGCCCCGCAAAATCGAGACAGTATCTTCAACTGTCGGTTGGTCAACATAAACTTGTTGAAAACGGCGTTCTAGTGCCGCATCTTTTTCGAGGTACTTGCGGTATTCGTCGAGAGTTGTAGCGCCGATACAGCGCAATTCTCCCCTCGCTAACATCGGTTTGAGCAAGTTGCCGGCATCCATCGAACCTTGAGTCGCGCCGGCACCGACAACGGTGTGAATTTCATCTATAAATAGGATGACTTTGCCGTTGCTGTCCATAACTTCTTTGAGCACGGCTTTCAAGCGTTCTTCAAATTCTCCCCGGAATTTTGCACCGGCAATTAACGCGCCCATATCTAAGCTAATTAATTGTCTGTCTTTGAGAGATTGCGGCACATCTCCGGTGATAATTCGCTGGGCGAGTCCTTCGGCGATCGCAGTTTTGCCTACTCCCGGTTCCCCAATCAGTACGGGGTTGTTCTTGGTGCGGCGGCTGAGAATTTGAATCGTGCGGCGAATTTCGTCATCGCGTCCGATTACTGGATCGAGTTTGCCTTGGCGCGCGGCTTCTGTCAAGTCTCTGCCGTATTTTTCCAGCGCTTCATATTTGCCTTCTGGATTTTGATCTGTCACTTTGTTGTTCCCCCGGACTTGGGTAATTATTTCTTTGAGTTTGGCTTCATCTAGTTTAAATTCTTGCAGTAGATTTTTGCCGAAGCGATCGTCCTTGACGTATCCTAAGATCAAATGCTCGATCGAAATAAATTCATCGCCGTACTCTTTTCGGTAAGTTTCGGCGCGATCGAGCAAAGTGTCGAGAGAACGACCTAGATAAACGTTGCCGCCACTTCCAGTAATTTTCGGCTGACGACTGATAAACTCATCAGTGCGATCGCGCAATTTTGCTACAGAAACTCCCGCTTTGTTAAATAAGCTGCTAGCGAGTCCCGATTCTTGTTCCAGCAAAGCTTTCATCAAATGTTCGCTTTCTAGCTGCTGCTGTTGGGCTGCTTTGACAACTTCTGGAGTGCGGGCGATGGCTTCCCAGGCTTTTTCGGTAAATTGGTTTGGATTATTCGGTTGCATAAATTTTGATTCCCTGAATTGAAGGCGATCTATACTGTAGAGGCAATTGCTTAATTGCCCGTATAATTATGATTGTAGGGAATTACGGACGCGGGGGCGATCGGTGTTCCCGTATGTGGAGATAGGTATATCCGTCATGTGTCGCAGTCCCTCGCAAGCAAAAGGTCAACTGTCCCGACTAAAAGTTGCACTTTGATGAATTACCAAGTTGAGTTTAAGCCGAAAGCGATCAAAGATTTACAATCTTTGCCAGCGGAGGTACAAAGCCGAGTTTTGACTAAAATTGAGTTAATCCAAAATAATTTGACGGGGGATGTGAAACGCTTAACAAACTATACGCCAGAATATCGGCTGCGGGTAGGAGATTACCGAGTTTTATTTGAAATTGAGGAAGATATTTTGGTGATCTACCGCGTCAAACATCGCAAAGATGCTTACACTTAAACGCTTGGAGGAAATATCTATGATTCCATTACATCCTGAGTTTATCACCAAAAACGGCAAAAAAGAATTTGCAGTGATACCTTATGAAGAATTTGAAGCACTCCAAGAATTAATTGCTGACATAGAAGATTTGATTGATTTGAGGGCCGCCAAAGAGGAAGATACAAATCAGCCTTCTATGCCTTTAGCAGAAGTGAAGAAAATGTTAGGATTACTCAATAATTAATCCGTAGAATTCTGGCAAAAGTCGCAAACTATTTTAGAATAATCTGCGTTGATCTGCGTTTGTCTGCCTTAAATCAGCGGTCAATCAATTAATCAAAGATTTATCCAAGAAGTCTAACTTAGAAAAAACACCTCCTAAACCTGTGTTTCCTGCAACATAAGAGCAACTTGAATCTGTGGCATCGGTTCGAGGGGAGTATTTACAGGTGCGAACCTGCAATAGCACACGACAATTTTCTCAAACTCGCTGCTAGGTAAATCTTCCGAGTAAGTTTGAACTCTGACAACTTCCCAATCTCCTACTCGGCTGTGCGTACTCGCAGCGGGAAATTTTGGGTCTGCAAACTTTTCTATCCGGTGAAATTCTGGAAATCTGTATCCCGGTTGAGGAATTGGTCGGTTAGAAGAGTCGAAGTGTTCGGCAAGAATGTCGGTAAGCATTCCCGTATGTGCTAGCAGTCTGTTTTCTGCACCTTCTTCCTCAGTCAATTCAGCTCTAAAAATGATGTACTTGCTCATTTTTCCAGTGTATAACAACTAATGACTGCTGATTAATTTTGTAAGGTGCGTCGCTCGGGGATTGTTGATTTTTTTATGGATTGTTGATGGCGACGCACCCTACGGCTAATGACTACTGTCAACTGTCAACTATCAACTATCAACTATCAACCTGTTTGCTGTCAACTGTCAACTGTCAACTGTCAACTGTCAACTGTCAACTTCCGTCAAGCCTGCATCACCACACGTTCCGGGAGACTGACAATAAAAGTTGAACCTTTACCGTCCTCGCTTTCGACGCTAATTTCGCCGCCGAGAATTTGACACAAACGCTGGCTAATTGTCAATCCTAAACCCGTGCCTCCGTACTTGCGGGTAGTCGAAGCATCAGCTTGGGTAAAAGGTTTGAATATCTGCTCTAATTGCTCGTCCGTCATGCCGATGCCGGTGTCGCTGACTCGAAATATTAGAACTTGGGAAGTGTAGTTTGAACCCGATTGAAAATCATTATTTTTATTTTGTTTCGCCGGCCTTGATTTTTCAATTTTCATTCTTTCGACGCCGATAGTAATGACGCCTTTTTCGGTAAATTTGGCAGCATTGCTGAGCAAATTGAGGAGAATTTGCCGCACTTTCGGTTGATCGGCGTACATTGTGCCGAGTTCACCTTTTGTTTTCAGTGCTAAAGCATTGCCTTTTTTTTCTACTAGCGGTTGAGCCGTAGTCATCACTTCTTCAATCATCGTTGCCACGTCGAAGTTTTCCAAATAAAGGGTGACGTGACCTGCTTCTATTTTGGAAATATCGAGGATGTCGCTAATCATATCCAACAGGTGTTTGCCTGCGGTTTGAATTTTTTCTAAGTCCGGGAGAAAGTCTTCTGAACCGGAATCTTGAGCATCTTCTTGCAGCATTTCGCTGTAGTTAATGATGGCGTTGAGGGGGGTGCGTAGTTCGTGGCTCATGTTGGCGAGAAATGCACTTTTGGAGCGGTTGGCAGCTTCGGCGGCTACTTTTGCTTCGTGCAAGTCTTCTGTATATTCTGCTACCCGCTGAATGAGTTCGTTGAGAGAAATTGCCAGCATTCCCACTTCGTCAGAGGTAGTGACGGGTACTTGCAAATCAAAGTTTGATTCTTCTGTCACTCGCTGAGCGATGAGGGTGGTGGCTTCTAAGGGGCGGGCGATCGCCCCGCTGGTGTATGCTGCAAGTACGGCTGCGAGACCAGCGGATACTGCTAGAGAGCCAACCAGAATCAGAGTTCCAAGTTTTTCTGCTTCCTCGTAGGTTCTAAATGCCTCGTCTGCTTTATCGCGAAAGTTGGCGGCCAGTTGGGCTGAATCCTCGGAAAACTGTTTGAGTTTCAAAGCAGTTTCGCCCGCCACAAAATTGTTCAAGTTCCGCCCGAAAGCCTGCTGCTGTTGCGGATTCAAAGCAGATAATTTCGCAGTAGCCAACAATTTTTGTACTTGTTGAAAGTATGATTCTACGGTTTTGCCGTTGACTTGAGCGAACTGTTGAAGCTGTTGGTAGTCTTTGGCAATCTCGGGATTCTTCGTCGGCGACGGGGTTTGCAGTTGTTCGAGGATGCCGCTCATCTGAGCAACGCGAGTCAGGAATTCCGAGCGTTGGCGATCGAAAATTTGCGGTTTGGCCGTCAGACTCGCCAGCTCTTGCTGCTGAATTCTGACTTCCTGCACCGTGTTATTGAGGTTTGTCAGGATTTCCGCTTTATCTCGGTCGATCGCTAGTTTTTCTCTAACTTGCTGTTTGTGATAGGATTCTACTCCCCGTCCCGCCACAGCACCCAAAACGGCAATACTAATGACCAAGGCGTATCCGCAGCCGATTTTCTGCCTGATACCCAAGCGGCCCAACAGACTTTTCAACCCTATTTGAGGACGGTTCTGCAGTTGATTTTTCAAAGCTAAGGTTAAAGACATGGGCAATGTACTCGTCACCTTTGAGAGGCACCATCTATATTATAATTGATGCCTGCCGGAGGGTAAATAAAGTTCTGGCTTCGGGCCAGGTTTCGGTAGTTATTGGGTCTTTGCAGGGTTCCACAGCTCGATCGGCTTGACAGTTTGGAGGAGTTATGCGTCACAAATTATAGCAGAAGGAATAAGGCTCTTCGGCTGCCTTCGGCTACCTTCCCTTCAGCGATGCGAGCGGGCAAGTCGCTCAGAGTAAAAAAAAGCAAGAAGGAAGAACCAGTCAAAGGCATGGTTTCAGTAATTAAGAACGTACTCACCGTCGGGCGTGGTTGCGATATAAGTCGCGAGTTATAAGTTGCAAGTTATGAGTTAGATTTCTGATTGAAAACTCTACTCTACTCGCAACCCACAACTCTATCGCTGTTCCCCTACTGGCAAAGTCGAAATTGTGCTATCTCAGCAGGAATTCTTGAAGCATTAGGTACGCTAGCAGAAGTAGGAACGAAGATTCCCATGCCGAAACTGCAACCCTCTGCCGTCGTGCATTCCCCAGGCTTAGCAGTGATTTGATATTCGCCTTGGGATGGGGGAGTAAAAGAGATTGACGCCAGTTCGCCTGTTTTTTGACTCACAGCGATTTCCTGACCGCTGGCATCCTTGAGAGATAAGTTTAAATCCTGACAATTTCCGTCGCAAGTGGCAACAAAAACATACTCCACATTAGGATGCAGCGTTGCTCTAAAAGGAGATGAAACTTGCTTGCGAACTTGGCCCAGCAACGGCACAAATACTAATTTTTGACCGTTGCCTTTCCGCTGGTCAACTTCTGTTTTCAAGCGACAAATAACCGTTTTTTCGTTTTCGGTCAGTTCTTGAGCAATCGCATTTCCTACAATTGCAGTACCGAGGATCAGCGCAAGGCCGGAAATAACCAGATGTTTGAAATTCATTGATGTCCCTTAAAGTTAATTTTGGGTGATTGCAATAGACCGCTTTTGTCAGCAGTCTATTAGTTTATCTGGAGCCTATCACATTTGTTGACTTTTCCGAAAAAACAGGTCGGAGAAAAGTGCGATCGAACTCATGTCTGGTTTTAGATTAATCTGGCGTCAGCTATCGCCGAAACTCCACAGATTGCGGACGGTACGAGCAGAACCTCATCCTGATTATATTGTACTAAATTAGGACGGACGATCGGCATCGGGCTCTAGAAACCCGGTTTCTGGGCGGATGCGGAGCAGCTAAACCTAAGATTTATAGTAGAGACCGGGTTTAACAAGACCTGAATGAGTCCAAGACTGTAAATATCTGATACAGGTTCCCAGATTCCAGACCAACAACATAATACCAATTTAAAAAAATCTTGCTACAATCCTGAATCTTATACCAATTATTAAAAGTCGTAGCTCCCCGTCAGGACATGGCATTGCCGTGTCCCTACTCAAAATCCATCCGTTAAATCCGTAAATGCGTTCTACAATCCATTGCCTAACTTCCTGCTTCCGATCATTTATCACTGTTCCGAAAATTCCAAGCAGGAACAAACTTAGAATCTCCCCAAACGCCGCGGCGATTTTTCTTAGCTTCGGCTTCCGCTTGTTCCAGAACACTTGCACTCGGACAGTTTTTCAAGTAAGGACGGTAAACCATTGCTAATCCTTCGCGGATCAAAACTTCTTGGGCAAATGTACCATTTGGCAAGCGAACTTCGCTAACTTTGCGGCCGTAGCGGTCAGTATCGGTGACGGTCAAAACAACGCGACCACCCCCTTGTTTAACTAGCTGCTGTATTCTTTGGTGCGCTAGATTTCCCCACTTAAATTGATTTTTTTGTGCTGATGCTTTGCTATTTTTATCAGCATTGGTGTGCGCGACTTCCGGTGCATCTACACAGGCAAAACGCACTTTGATATCTTTCCCAGCGGCATCGCTGGCGACAATGGTATCGCCGTCGCTGACTCGTTTGACAGCATAGTTGTTGGGCGGTAGCTTTTGTGGACACCCGAATAGTAGCAATAGCAGAGCAACTGCACTTAAGGTTTTTATTTTTGGGAAAATGGCGATTTTAGGTTGGCTCATATTTCTGTGTTTTATTTAGTTTCCATCCAATTTTGCCCTGCGTGGATGTCAACTATCAGCGGTACGCTAAGTGGCAGAGCATTTTCCATCGCAGTTCTAATTTTCGGCTGCAATTCTTCCCATTCATCGGGAGGTACTTCAAAGATTAATTCATCGTGAACTTGCAATAACAGCCGCGCCTGATAGTTTTGCAAAATTTTGTCTACATCAATCATGGCAAGTTTAATGATATCAGCACTGGAGCCTTGAATCGGAGCGTTGGCTGCGGCCCGCAAAGATTGGGCGTCATCTCTGCTGAGGCGCGCCAGTTGTTCGGAGTGAATATCTTGAGGATTTTCGCCTCTTAAGCGCTGGAGGCTACCATTTTTGTCGAATGTTAGATAGCGGCGACGACCTAGTATAGTGGAAACGTAGCCAAGGGCGATCGCACTTTTTTTCACACCCTCCAAAAATTCAAAAACTTTACTGTAACGCTCGTTAAATCGCTTAATAAACTCTTTGCCATCTGCGGAAGATTTGCCCATCGAACGACCAAACTTAATCGCCCCCATACCATAAACTACCCCAAAATTAATCGTTTTGCCAAACCGTCTTTCATCGGGAGTTACTTCCTCTTTTTCAAACAGTAGTTGAGCCGTCAGGGTATGCACATCTCGGTTATTTTGGTAAGCTTCTATTAACACAGGTTCTTGACTCAAATGAGCCAAAATTCGCAGTTCAATTTGAGAATAGTCAGCCGACACCATCAGCCAACCAGACTCCGGCAAAAAAGCCTTGCGAATTTGCCGCGAAAACTCGGTACGGATGGGAATATTTTGTAAATTTGGATTGGAAGAAGAAAGGCGGCCGGTACCAGTTGCAGTTTGGTTGAAATCTGTATGCACTCGCCCGGTATCCGCACGCACTAACTGCGGCAAAGCATCGACGTAAGTTGATTTTAACTTTGATAATGTTCGGTGTTCTAATAAATCGTCTACAATCGGATGGTCTCCTTGCAATTTATCCAAAACAGCGGCATCGGTAGAGTATCCCGTCTTAGTTTTGCGAGACTTTTTCTGGAACTGTTCGGGGATTTTTTCTAACAAGATTTCGCTGAGTTGTTTTGGGGAACCTAAATTGAACTCTCTCCCCGCTGCTTGATAGGTGTTTGCTTCTAGTTCGGCTAATCTCTTTTCTAGCTGTTGCGATAGTTCTTGCAGATAGGCTGAATCAACGCGAATTCCGCAGTATTCCATTTCTGCTAAAATTGGTTCTAAAGGCTGTTCGACATCTAACAGCAACCGATGCAATGACTTTTGAGATGGCGCATTTTTATCAGCTTGCTCCAATGATTCCCGCAGTTTACCTACTAACTGAAAAGTGCTGTGAACATCCATGCCGCAGTAGTTAGCTACTTCTCGAATACTGAGATCAGCAATTGTTTTCCCTTTCGGCACTAATTCGTTATATTTTTGGGATTTACCCGGCTTATGCAAGTATTTACTTGACAAATCATCAAGGTTATGTTTTTGTTCTGGATCGAGTACATAACTAGCTAGCATGGTGTCGAAGCAAACGCCGGCGAGTTTGATTCCTTGACAGCGTAGGATCGATCGATCAAATTTAGCATTTTGCAGCGCCTTCGGATAATTCTCACCTTCCAAAATCGGACGCAAAGCATTTAAAACCGTGGCTTTGTCCAAATTTGTGCCCGTTTTATGCCCAGTGGGAATGTAAGCTAAATCTTGTTCTCCGGTTCCCCAACAGCAGCCAATTCCGACTAATTCAGCATCTCGCGGTTCTAAGGCGGTGGTTTCGGTATCCCACGCCACGGGGGAGGCTTTGTCGGTGAAGGTTTGCAGGAGTTCGACTAATTCGTTTAACTGTTCGATTGTTTGAATGATTCGCGGTTTAATTGGCAGTTGGTTTTCCTGCTGGGCGGCTTTGGTGTCAGCATAACTCCAAAACCACAATTCCTCTGCTTCTGAACTTTCAGAACTTGCAGCGGAAAAATCACTTGAATTATCAGCATTAGACAATTCAGAGACTGTAAATTCTCCCTTTTTCCGAACATCCGTTAAATCTCGTACATTGCTCGATGCCGAACCTTCATCCGTGACATCCGTTAAATCCCGCACATTGCTCGATGCCGAACCGCCATCCGTGACATCCGTTAAATCCCGTACATTGCTCGCTGCCGAACTTTCTTCTTCCGCGCCGCCAAAACGCTTTTGAATTTCCTTAACTTTGGTTAAAAAAGTTTTAAATTCCAACTTTTCCAGCATCGGAATCAAAGCTGCTTCATCAAAACCTATCAACTGACAATCTTCTAAATTGACTTCTAAAGGAACTTCTTGAACAATTGTCGCCATGCGCTGAGAATGATAAGCAACTTCCTTACCTTCTTCGAGCTTTTTCTTAGTTGCGCCTTTGAGTTGATCGATGGCTGCATAGATGCCATCAAGAGTATTGTAAGCTTCCAGTAATTGCAGGGCGGTTTTGTCGCCGATGCCTTTAACTCCGGGGATGTTGTCGGATTTGTCACCGCAGAGGGCTTTGTAATCTATTACTTGTGCGGGCAAAATACCGAGTTTGGCTTTGACTTCTTCCGGGCCGTATTCTTGGGATTTGCCTTTGCCCGATCGCCTAAGTTCATCTGTACTCAGATATAGTACACTGATTTGCTTCTCAGTCTCTACTAATTGGAACAAATCTCGATCGCCCGTGAGGATTTTGACCTGATAACCCGCCGCGCTGGCTTTGTTTGCCAAAGTTCCCAAAACATCGTCCGCCTCAAAGCCGGGAGCAGTTATTGCTGGTAAATTCAAATAGGTGAGGAGTTCTTGCAGGTTTTTGATATCGGGGATGAAATCTTCGGGAGTTTCCGCACGACCGGCTTTGTAAGTTTCGTCTGCTTCGTGGCGAAATGTGGGTGTGGCGAGGTCAAAGGCGATCGCCATGTACTGGGGGTCGTGGGCGGCCATAACTTCCAGCAGTGACTTGAGAAAGCCAAAACAGACGCTGGTGGGAATGCCTGTCGTAGTTCGCAAGCCTCCGTCTCGACTTTTGGCAAAGGCGAAGTAGGAGCGAAAGGCCAGGGAGTGACCGTCAACTAAGATGAAGATGGGAGCTTGATTTGCCGACACAGACACAAATACCGATCGCACGAAACTATTTTCTCATTGTAGCCAGTTGTCATACCAGTTCAAGCAAAGAATCCAACTGCCAACAAGCTCTAAACTCTTATATAATCAGCCATTCCCAATTATTCAATCCAAAATCCAAAATCCAAAATCTAAAATCGACTGGCCCGCAGACTTGAGGACGCTTGACACTCGATCGGATCTCCGCTTACTGTGCAGCTTGGCTGAGAATAGTACAAGATGTTAAGTACGATTCCCTACGGGATAGCTTCGCTTCACGCGAATTTACAAACACCTGCCCGAAGCCTATGGCTGACATTAATCGATGCTACGAAATCCTCGAAATTGATCCTGGAACTTCCTTAGAAGAAATTAAGCGCGCTTACAAGGATTTAGCGTTTGTGTGGCATCCCGATCGGTTTGCCCACAACGACCGCCTGCAACAAAAAGCTCACCAAAGATTAACAGAAATTAATGAAGCTTACCAGCAGTTGGTGTTGTTTCTGAGTCAGCCGGAATCGAGGTCGATCGAAAAACAGTTTCAGCAGCCGCCACCCCCTGCGCCCGAAAAGCCGCTGAGAAGGCGTTCTGGAAAATCAGCCGCTAGGCCTGGTTCCCAGCGCAGTCAAACCCGCCCAAAAGCCGCCTCCCAAAAATTTCAAACTCAAAAGAACTCTTCAAGCAAGAAACGATTTACAACTCAAAATCGGGCAGCGCGGCGGGGAAGAAAGCAACCAGCGCGAAGCGTTGCGAGGGAAGCACGGCCATCTCAACACTATCCAAAGCTTATCTCGAAAAGGAAAAAAGAATTTTCAACTCAATACTCAAAACCGCCAAGCCCGCCGAGGGAAGTGCGGCCATCTCAACAGTATTCAAGCTTCCCTTGGTGGCCGCTGGCAATCGCTGTGGCGAGTTACGCCTTGACCGGTTGGATTTTGACGGTATCAGCCGCCCCGCTGTGGATGTGGGCTTTAATCTGCGGTGCAGATTGGCTGTGGGCCGCGATTTTGCTGGCGGAGGGTTCAGCAACGCCTAGAGTGTGGCTGGCGGCGTTAGTTTTGGCTGGGGCGGTGGGGGGGTCGATCGCCGGTTTTCAGGCGGGAGGAATGGTCACAGGGGCTGCTTGGGGCGCTGTTGGAGCTGGTTTGGGGGCGATCGCCAGTTCCGAGGCCCAGTATCGGGCCGTGGCTGCTGTGTTGGCTGTAGGGGGAGTGGTGACAGTGGTGGGATTGATGGCTGGAACGGGTTCTGGGAATTGGGTC
>JARCMA010000544.1 GCA_030248405.1 Microcoleus sp. MP8IB2.171 | reverse complement strand
TCAGCGATCGATCTCTCCCTCCCCCCCAACTCAAAACTCCAAACTCACAACTATTACCCTCACCCCCAGTAGCCGCCATGTCTCCCACTCCCGAACCCACACCCGCAGAAACCTTTGATAACGACCAGTTTTTGCCCCCTGTCAGCCGCTGGACGACTTTGGGGGGAATTTTGATGGTGGCGACGTTTGGCGGGGCGATCGCCCTTGCAAGCGTCACCAAATACAGTGCTACAGTCAAAGCAGACGCGATCGTCCGTCCAGCCGGAGAAGTGCGCGTCGTGCAAGCCGCCACCGAAGGAACCGTCGAAAGCATTGCTGTCAGAGAGAATCAGACAGTAAAAGAAGGAGATGCGATCGCAGTTATAGACGCTTCGCGTTTGGGCGCTCAAAAAAAACAGTTACAAGAAATAATTAATCAGTCTCAACCAGCAGCACAGCAAATCAACCAGCAACTGCGCGACTTAGAAAATCAAATTTTGGCCAGCGCCCAATTTAAAACCATCCAAAGTGAAAGTTCCGCCCAACAGGAATTAATCGAATCCGCTTTAATAAAATTCGCCACATCGCTGCCAGATGTCGCCGAGAGACTGGGCAGAAGTCGGCGGGTTTTGCTCGTTAAGCGATCGACCATTCAGCAACAATTATTTCAAGCTAAAAAAGAACTAAATCAAATTGAGTCAAAACTCGAAAATAGCGTAATCCGCGCACCCGCTGATGGTACAATTCTCAAATTAGAAGTACGAAATGCCGGTCAAACCGTACAAGCCGGAAGTGGGATCGCCCAAATCGTCCCCAGCGACGTACCCCTAGTCGTCAAAGCCAAAGTGACATCCCAAGACATCGCCCGCATCCAAATCGGCCAACCAGTACAGATCAGGATTTCCGCTTTACCTTTCCCCGATTACGGCACATTAAAAGGAACAGTCAGCGAAATCGCCCCAGATGCGATCGCGCCTCAAAATCCCGGTAACAATTTAGGTACAGCCTATTACGAAATAGCAATTAAGCCCGAACAAACTTATTTAACAAAACTCCAATCCGCGCGCGGCCAATTCTTCGGAGGTTCCCAAGCAAATGAGCCGCGCCAATATTCGATTCAATCTGGGATGGAAGGAAGAGCCGATATTATTACAGGTGAAGAAACAGTATTGACATTTTTGTTGCGAAAGGCAAGGTTGCTGACAGATTTGTAATTTTTCTAGAACTTACGCACGAATGGTCAGAAACCGGGTTTTTTGCTGAGAATACGCGCGAGCGCAAAAATGGTCAAGAACCCGGTTTCTTTGGTATTAATGAGATTTTGCAACCCGCTAAAATTGGCTAAAATCTTAGCATTTCTAATTAATTATCTTCAGTCCGCGAAGGCGGACTTTGTTTGTGTAGACGCGGTTTAAACCGCCGAGTTTATTTATGTAGACGCGGTTTAAACCGCCGAGTTTATGTCTATACTAAATACATAACATCGATCGCCAATATGAACGTCAACCATAAGCTCCAGACTATTTTAACCCAGTTGCGATCGCAATTCGAGATCCTGTATGGCGATCGGCTCACGCAAATGGTACTCTACGGTTCCCAAGCGCGCGGCGACGCACATCCCGACTCAGATATTGATGTTTTGGTGGTTCTCAAAGGGCAAGTCAATCCCGGCGAAGAAATCAAAAGAACCAGCTATATTCGGGCTGACTTGTCTCTACAAAATGATGAAGTGATTAGCTGTTTGTTTATGGACGAAAATCGGTTTACGCACTACAACGGGCCTTTGTTGAGGAACATTCGTAAAGAGGGAATAGCTTTATGAAACCCGAACAATTAGACTTAATGTTGAAAGCTCGCCAAAGCATCTCAGCGGCAAGATTATTGCTAGATAATGGCTTTCCCGGCTATGCTGCTGCTCGTGCTTATTATGCTATGTTTTATATTGCTGAGGCATTTTTAGATGGTGAAGGAATGTCTTTTTCTAAACACTCCGCAGTGATTGGAGCTTTCGGTAGAGAATTTGCCCGTACAGGAAGAGTCCCTACTGAGTTTCACAGATTTTTGATTGATGCTCAAGATTTGCGAAATAGTGGAGATTACGGGGGAATTGATACTGTTACTGTCGAACAAGCTGCGGAACAAATTAACTGTGCTGAAGAATTTGTCGAATTAGCTCAAAATCTGATTGGCACTCTACCGCCACCTTAAATACCAATTCTGAAAATGCGATCGCTAATATCAATTACACACTCCAAATTTTTATAAACCAAAACAGTAACGAACCGCCGATTCAACTTCTAACATCTTTTCTGCGGAAAGTTCCCCTGCTGAATCTGTAGGAAATCGCTCTTTATCCAAAGATCGAATCTGAAAACAGAGGAAAACTGTTTCTATTGGTAAGCCACTTTCAGACGCAGAAACACGCACGTTGGTTCGATATTCGCGGTGAATATTAGCTCCTTTAGTGCCTACAATGACAGTCACAACTAAGGGTGACTGGTTAATAGTATCAATGGAAAGCACCAAAACAGGTCGCATTCCAGCTTGCTCTCTTCCATGAACTGGGTTAAGATTGACAAAATAAATTTTCCCTCGCTGAATACTCATAGCCCTTCTAAACCATCCATTTCTGCCACAATGAACTCTTGATTGATAGCAGCAATCTCAACTTGAATATCTGGATCGTTAGCCATCTCTGCTATCTCTGCCTCCAGGTATTTAGCATTAGCGAGTTTATTAGCTATGTGAGTTTTCTCTCGCACTCGGCAAGCGATACGTTCCAGCAGCCAAAGTTGTTCTTCTATGGACAGGGAACTAATAGAACGTTCAATCTCTACTAAAGTTTGTGAAATCATTTTACTTTCCTCTTGTTTTTTGCACGATCGCAAATTCTCCAGATTTTTTTGAATGAGGCCGCGCCAATTCCGAATAGATTGATTATTAGGCAATACGATTCACTTAAGACAGATCCCCCCTAACCCCCCTTCCCAAGGGGGGGACAAGAAAGCTCTCAAAGTCCCCCTTCTTAAGGGGGATTTAGGGGGATCTCCGGGGCATAAATAGTGTTAAGTGAACCGTATTGGATTATGAGGCGCGATCGCTTACTTATCTTGTCTCTATATTATACGACATAGTTGCGTAGCAGCTTATGACGCACACTCCAACGACTCCAGACGATTCAGAAAGTCGGGTTTCCCCCTTGTTTTTCCCCCACAAAGAATGTAAAATTCTAAAAACATGGGTTGTAAGCAATGAACGAAGCGCGCCGCCAAGCCTATCAAAATCTGATTGAATCTCTCGTCACCTGTCCCAGCGAGGAAGAAATCGAGATCCTGCAAGCTAACCAAGAATTAATAGATGATGGTTTTGCCCAATATTTGCGAGAGTGGGCAACTGAAATTATGCCAACTTTGGATGCAGAACAAGCATACAATCGTGCTGATATTTTATGCAATTTGGGTATGAGTTTTTATAAGTTGCGTCAAGGCAGTCTGGCAAGTAATTTAGAGGTTAGTATTGCTTGTTTGGAGATAGGATTAACTGTTGTCACCCGCGAAGCTGACTCGGGAAAGTGGGCAAGGCTTCAAAACAGTCTGGGGGTGGCTTACCAATACAGAATCAGAGGGAAAAAAGCCGAGAATCTCGAACTGGCGATCGCAGCTTTTGAGGCATCTTTGGAGATTTGGACTCGCGACGCATTTCCCTTTGAATGGGCAACGAGTCAAAATAATTTGGCGAGTGCGTACCTCTACAGAATCAGAGGGGAAAAAGCCGATAATCTCGAACTGGCGATCGCAGCTTTTGAGGCATCCTTGGAGATTTACACCAGCGACGCATTTCCCTTTGAGTGGGCAAGGAGTCAAAATAATTTGGCGACTGCCTACCACAAAAGAATCAGAGGGGAAAAAGCCGAGAATCTCGAACTGGCGATCGCCGCTTGTGAGGCATCCTTGGAGATTTGGACTTGCGACGCATTTCCCTTTGAATGGGCAGCGTGTCAACATAATTTGGCGAGTGCGTACCTCAGCAAAATCAGAGGGGAAAAAGCCGATAATCTGGAATTGGCGATCGCAGCTTTTAAAGCATCCTTGGAAATTTACACCCGCAACGCATTTCCTATAAATAATGCTATCACCTTATATGGTCTCGGAGTTACTTACCAGCATAATTCCCAACTCCCAGAAGCATACAAGACCTTTAACTCTGCCATCGAGACTGTCGAATTAATGCGGAGTGAAATCATTATCGGTGGCGAAGCAGACAGACAGAAATTAGCTGAAGAATGGAATATACTTTATCAGTCAATGGTAGAAGTTTGCCTACAAATGGAAAACTCCACTGCCGCCCTAGAATACATCGAACGCAGCAAAACCAGAAACCTCGTAGAATTGTTTCACAAAGTCCGCAGCATCCCCAGCCAAGTACAGCGGATTAGTTTTGCAGAAATTCGCAGCCTCTTAGCTGAAAATGAAGCAATTTTAGAATGGTACATTACCTACAATAGCTTTAAAGTTTTCATTATCACCCGCGACTCTCCTCAACCGGATGTCTGGCAATCTTCCTATCAAGACTTGCAAGCATTAGAAGAGTTACAACAGGAATATCTCGATGACATCAAAGATGAGGAAAAATACGACAACTGGAAAAACCAACTAGACAGCCGCCTGGAAAAATTAGCCCAGATTCTGCACATCGACGAAATAATTTCTCGCCTCCCCGAAAACTGCCAAAAATTAATCTTAGTTCCCTTCCGATACTTGCACCTATTCCCCCTACACGCCCTCACCAGCAGCCGACAAAAAGCCGACAAAACCGTAGAAACTGGATGTCTTCTCGAACTTTTCCCAGGCGGCGTGAGATACACACCGAGTTGCCAACTTTTGCAATTATCTCAGCGGGTAAATCTGACAGCGGAAGACACATCACCCAGCAAATTTTTTGCCATCCAAAACCCCACAGAAGATTTAGACTTCACCGACATCGAAGTCGAAGCCATTGCCAAATCCTTCAATCCCGCCGAAGTATTGAGTCGGCAAAACGCCAGCAAAACAGGATTGCAACAACAAATTGCCAGCTTGCAAAATGCCGACATCGCCCACTTTTCCTGTCACGGCTTTTTCGACTTTCTCAATCCCGAAAAATCCGCATTAATCCTAGCTGGCGCAAAGATAACCCCCCTTAATCCCCCCTTGGTAAGGGGGGAGACAAGAGAGGATTTCCCCTTGGTAAGTGAAGTAACCCCCCTTAATCCCCCCTTGGTAAGGGGGGAGACAAGAGAGGATTTCCTCTTGGTAAGTGAAGAGACAGAAGGTAATCAAACTCCCCCCCTTAGCAAGGGGGGGCTGGGGGGGGTTCCCTCCGAGGAAAAGCGTTATATTCGTTCCCGCCGAGGCGAAACCTTCGACATCGCAGAATGCCTGACGCTGACAGAAATCTTTGATTTGCAGTTAAGTAAGTGCCGTTTAGTAGCCCTTTCTGCCTGCGAAACAGCGTTAACCGATGCTACGGATACAACAGATGAGTATATCGGATTGACTAGCGGTTTTTTCTATGCCGGGGCGACGAGTGTACTCAGCACTTTGTGGGCTGTCAATGATGTATCTACCGCGATTTTAATGATAAAATTTTATGAGTTATTCCGTTCAGAAAGTCGGCCTGCTGTGTCTGTGGCTTTGCGCGAGTCTCAGTTGTGGCTGCGGGATTTAAGCGTAGGAGATTTGCTAAAATGGGTAGCAGCCTCGGAGTTGCTGAGTAGCGAACACAAGGAGAAAATTAAAAACAGATACAGTCGCGGTTACAAACAGGATTATCAACCTTACCAATCCCCGATGTACTGGGCGCCTTTCTGCGCGGTTGGACAATAAATTTTATCCTGTGGTGAGGGATCAAAAATGATCGAAAATTCGTGTTAAACAGATATAATTGTTGTAGGGGCGGGTTCGCCAAGGTATGTCGGAAAAAACGATAAATCTCATAAACCCGCCCCGCCTAATCGTGTGGTGGGGGCGGGTTTACGAGTCTGTTTGTCTTAGTTAAAATAGTTGGTGAACCCGCCCCTACAGGTTATCGAAAATCGGACACAACTATGAACTTAGAACCTCTCCAACTAATTTTCGGAATTGTCCAGTTTCCACATTTAAACTGAAGCTATCGCCCTCAATTAATTCAATCACCAAGTTATTGCCAGTAATCGAAAATTGCTCTGGACAATCTGGCAAACCGTAATTAACTCTCAGCGAACCATTGGTGTTAAATAATAATATCTCATTTTCAGTCAAAACAGCAGTCACTTTCTGAATAATTGCCAGTTGAATTAAGTTAGCCGTCAGAGGCATCGCCAGACAAATTCGACCGCTTTGTAGGCAAATAGCCACTAACTGCCGATCAATCCCAATCCAAAGCATTGTTTGATCAGTTGAATGTTCAATACTTAACTCAACTAATTGACTCCGCCAACTTAACCCATAACATCCCAAAATTTCCCCTAAATCCAAGCAAGCAAATGTTTGAGCATATTCGTGACAAATGATTTGCCGAATCCCAGGGATTTTGTCAAATTTTGATTTGGTAATAGTTTCAATTTTCATGGTAGCTGGTTATTGATAAATTCTACTTGCGACTACTAAAAAAGATTGACACTGAATTGTCTCTGATGGTATCATGGAACCATGATGGAGACAATGCCCGAACAAAACCTAATCAAAATTTCCATATTCACTGAAAAAGAGAGAAATCAACCATGACAGACGACGAAAAGTTTATTTCAGGTTTCCTGCAAGTCTTTGAAACTAAACCCGAATTATTTGAACAATTCGGGGCGGTTGAGGCTTTAGCAAATCTCAACAACACGATATCCCAGATGGCGGATTCATCCAATCAGGAAGTAGCCGATGCCATTGGAAATTGGTGTGAAGACTATCCTGAAATATCAAATGAGATCAATTTAACTGAGAGAAAACTCAAGCCACAACCCACCAAAACAGAAGGACAAAACGAAAGACTATCAAACCGCTACCCAGAATTACCAGAAAACCTCAAAAAACGCATTCCCAAATCCTAGCCACCGCGCCAATAATATGAGCGATAAAATTTCCGCCCCCAATGTTTATTTATACGCTTTCCAACTGCACAATGACAGTAAGGGCAGCAATAATCCTCTGTGGAAACACTGCGACAACATCCTCGCCAACTTCACCGATGAAACGGTAACACCCAATCTAGTTTTCCCCCAAAAGTCTCACAGCAACCGCAACGATTTGCTGCCCAATGTCGCCCTGGGATTCAACAGCAATCCGCCCATCGAAGGTTTTGTTCAACCGCTACAAATTCTAGATAGCTATGCTTTCTGCTTAAACATCGGTTGCCCGGAAGATGGCACGGCTGATAATGAAAATGTCGATTTAATCAAGGAATTCAACCCAAATCAAGCCTTACTCATCGATGGCGATGACAACTTTTTAGGTCAAACTCTCCTCATCACCGCATGGCTTCCCGAAAACTCATCGGATGATTTAGATTCCCTCAAACCACTCGCCGATAAATGCTGCAATGCTTTATTCCAGGGCAATTCGCCACCTACATTCTACTGTTCAGGTAAATTATTCGGTAGTCCAATTTTTGAATACGGTTCAATTGCCGATATTGCGAATTACCGCCACCTGATTGTCTGGCTGCTTGCCGACAAACAAACTGACAAGGATTTTAACACTTGCCAAGAAGAAATACTTGACCTACTATTTTACCGCAACAAAATCATCAAAGTTTTTCAAGATAGCCGCAAAGTTTACTACGAACTAGATCGCGAATACCGCATCATTGAGAAAAATATGGAGGTTTTGCAAGATCAATTTGCGCGAGGAACTGTATTAAATCCCTCCCAATTGCTGGAATTTCAGGAACAGTTAAAGCAACTCTTCAGCAAAGGCATAATTTATACTCGCCTGCTGCGGAAACTCGAAGATTATGACAATACAATTGCGCTAAATCTTAACAATTATACTAACATTTTGCAGGCAATCTGTGGTATACTAGGAACTGATAAGGAAGAACCATCAATATTAAATAACTTCAGTATAAAAACTGCTCCTTATTTCCGATCGCAAATTGCAGGAGATTTAGGATATTTCCGCCACGGGACAGACTTAATCGAACAGGCGATCGCCTCAATCCGCGGCATAGTAGAAATAGAACAAGCCAAGAACGATCGCACAAACCAGATCGCACTCCGCAAAAGCGAGATCGGAGAGAAAGATCGAGACGATCGCCTAGAAAGCACAGTACAGGCGATCGGCGTAGGTTTAGCAGCAGGTGGCATCGCAGCATCCAGCGGTACAGACAAACTCTTCGAGACAGTCCAAAACCATCAAATCCCAGTTGTCATGCACCTGCATCCCTTTGCATTCTCGTTTTTATTGAGTTGCGCGATCGCCCTTTTGGCAGCCGGCATCACTTGGTGCGTGACTAAACCGAAAAACAGTTGACAGTTAACAGCAAGGTTTTTAAGATCAGGATTTAAACCGAGTTGCAAAAATAATCCGCCTTAAATACCTCGTGTATTCTTTAGTCTCGCGTTGCGCGGACTTTGTATGTGTAGATGCGGTTTCAACCGCCGAGTCATCTTCCCCGAGGTTTTTATGAATTTTAACAAACAGCATCTTAGAGCGAAATAACGTGTCAATATAGAAATGTGAGTTCAATTCTATTCTTTCCTCATGGGTAAACAGCGCGTTCTTTCAGGAGTTCAGCCAACAGGCAATCTTCACCTCGGCAATTATCTCGGTGCCATTCGCAACTGGGTAGAAGGTCAAAGTCAGTACGAAAATTACTTCTGCGTAGTCGATTTGCACGCAATTACCGCACCGCACAATCCAGCAACTCTAGCCTCCGACACTTACACGATCGCCGCTCTCTATTTAGCTTGTGGCATCGATTTAGAATATTCTACTATTTTCGTGCAATCCCACGTCTCGGCGCACACAGAGCTAGCATGGCTGCTCAACTGTATTACGCCGATCAACTGGCTCGAAGATATGATTCAGTTTAAAGAAAAAGCAGTTAAACAAGGTGAAAATGTCAACGCCGGTTTGCTAAATTATCCCGTGTTAATGGCAGCAGATATTTTGCTTTACGATGCCGACAAAGTGCCAGTCGGAGAAGACCAAAAACAGCATTTGGAACTCACTCGCGATTTAGTCGTCAGATTAAATCACCAATTCGGCACACCCGAAAACCCAGTGTTAAAACTTCCCGAACCGTTAATTCGGACTGACGGCGCGAGAGTGATGAGTTTGACTGACGGTACGCGCAAAATGTCGAAATCAGACCCTTCCGAACAAAGTCGAATTAATTTGTTGGATTCACCCGATACGATCGCCAAAAAAATCAAGCGCTGCAAAACAGATGCCGTGCGGGGTTTGACTTTCGACGACTCCGATCGCCCGGAAGCTAGAAATTTGCTGACACTTTATCTTTTGCTTTCCGGCAAATCCAAGGAAGAAGTTGCAGCAGAATGTGAAAATATGGGTTGGGGTGACTTTAAACCCCTGTTGACAGAGACGACAATTACCGCCCTGAAACCGATTCAGGATAAATACAAAGACATCATGGACGATCCAGGATATTTAGAGTCTGTACTGCGTCGTGGAAGAGAACAAGCAGAAACTATTGCCAACCAAACTCTAACTAAGGTTAAAAAAGCTTTCGGTTATTCTTTGCCTGTTTAGTTGTTAGTGGTTAGTTGTTATTAATTAGTGGTTAGTTGTTATTAGTTAGTGGTTGAAAATGACAACTACCAACTAACAACTGCCAACTAATAACAACTAACAACTGCCAACTAACAAATAACAACTAACAAATAACAACTAACAAATAATGAACCGTTTTCGCACTGCTTGCACCACTCCCGGAGAATTTATAATTACCGCCGAAGTTGCCCCGCCAAAAGGCGGCGATATGACTCACACGATCGCAATGGCTGAAATTCTCAAAAACCGAGTTCACGCAATTAATATCACAGACGGAAGCCGCGCAGTGCTGCGAATGTGTCCCCTAGCAGTTTCCGCAATTTTATTGCAGCACGGAATAGAGCCGATTTGTCAAGTTGCTTGTCGCGATCGCAATCAAATAGGCCTGCAAGCCGATCTCATGGGAGCCCACGCTTTAGGCATCCATAATATCTTGGCACTCACCGGCGATCCAGTCAAAGCCGGCGACCATCCAAAAGCAAAAAGTGTATTCGATTTAGAAGCAGTGCGGCTGCTGCAAGTCATTCAAAAAATGAACGGCGGCAAAGACTGGAATGACAAAGCTTTAACAGACGGAATTACCGATTTATTTGTCGGTGCCGCTGTCGATCCGCAATCCCCCAGTTGGTCTGGTTTGCAAAGCCGGTTCGAGAAAAAAGTAGAAGCTGGAGCCCAGTTTTTTCAGAGTCAATTAATTACAGATTTTGACGTTTTCGATAAGTTTATGCACCACATTGCTGCTGGCTGCAACAAGCCAGTTTTAGCAGGAATATTTTTGTTTAAATCAGCTAAAAATGCTGAATTTATTAAAAAATACGTACCGGGAGTTCACATACCACAAGAGACGATCGACCGTTTGGCAAAATCCCCAGAACCCTTGCAGGAAGGCATAAAAATAGCGGCAGAACAAGTCAAGCTAGCGCGGCATTTGTGTCAAGGAGTTCACATGATGGCAGTGAAGCGAGAAGATTTGATTCCTCAAATTTTGGATTTGGCGGGAATCGAGCCGCTGAGTTAAAATTGAATTATTGCTAGAATTTTGAAATAAACAGGACAGTCATGGTTCAAACTATAGACAATCCCACAGTTTCTCCCACAGCCGAGCAGCATTTCACTTGGCGCGGTTTGAATTGGCAGCAGTTTAAAGCAATTCAATCCAGCTTTGAAAATGTGCCAGGAGTTCGATTATTTTATTGTGATGGAGTTTTAGAAATTGTGGGTACTGGAAGATTACACGAAGAGATTCGGTGTCTGCTTGGCTTGCTAATGGGACAGTATTTTATACAAAGAAGAATTGTATTTTTCCCCAGCGGTGCTTACAGCCAGATTGTTGAGGGTCAAGTCGAGTATCAGGCAGATTTGTCTTATTGTATCGGGAATAAAAAAGATGTTCCCGATCTGTGTATTGAGGTAGTTGTTACTAGCGGTAGTCCGATTAAACTTCAGAAGTATCGGCTGATGGGTGTAGCGGAAGTCTGGTTTTGGGAAGACGGCACGCTAAAGATTTACCATTTGCGAGAGCAGGGTTATGAGCAAATTACAAACAGCGAATTGCTGCCTGAGTTAGACTTGTCTTTGCTCAAACGCTGCATTTTGTTTGCTTCGCCTTTGGACGCGCTTGAGGAGTTTGGTAGAGGAATGGGCGATCGCCAAACTTGACAAATTTTGGATTTGGCGGGAATCGAGCCGCTGAGTTAACATTGAATTATTGCTACCATTCTGAAATAAACAGGACAGTCATGGTTCAAACTATAGACAATCCCACAATTTCTCCCGCAGCCGAGCAGCATTTCACTTGCCGCGGCTTAACCTGGCATCAATTCAAAGCAATTCAAGCTAGTTTTGAGAATGTGCCGAATGTACGCTTATTTTACTGTGAGGGAGTTTTAGAAATTGTGGGCATTAGTAAACCTCATGAAGCGTTTCAATGGATAATTGGTCTATTGCTTGGAATCTACTTTGAAGTTAAGGAAATTGAATTTTTCCCCAGCGGTGCTTACAGCCAGATTGTTGAGGGTCAAGTCGAGTATCAGGCAGATTTGTCTTATTGTTTCGGGACAGATAAGGATGTTCCCGATCTATGTATTGAGGTGGTGATTACTAGCGGAAGTCCGATTAAACTTCAGAAATATCGGCTGATGGGTGTGCAGGAAGTTTGGTTTTGGGAAGACGGAACGCTAGAGCTTTACCATTTGCGAGAACAGGGTTATGAGCGAATTACAAATAGCGAATTACTGCCAGAATTAGACTTATCTTTGTTGAAACGCTGCATCTTGTTTGCTTCGCCTTTGGAAGCATTAAAGGATTTTCGTAGAGGGATTAGTAGCAATGACTAATTTAGATTTACTCGATCGCGATAATATGAAAATAGTAGAGTCGCAAATTTCCGAAGTTACAGTTTACACCGATCGCGCCCTGATCACCCGCCGCGGCACAGTAGCCCTGACGGGAAACGAGCGCGAATTGGCGATCGTCTCTCTCCCCGCAACCCTCGAAACAGAGTCAGTCAGGGCCACCGGTGCGGGTACAGTCGCCGTGCGATTGCTGGGAGTACGCACCGAAACAGTGTTTAGCAGCGAACCTACGGGCGATCGCACTGCCGAATTAACCCAACAAATTCAGGAATTACAAACCCAAAGACGGGGAATTAACGACAAAATAACCGCCCGAAAAATTCAGCTCAAATTTGTGGAAGGTTTGAGCGAAAAAAGCGTCGGTTTCTTTTCCAGCAGCATCGCCAAACAGCAGGTAGGTTTAACCGAAACTGGCGAATTGCTCAACTTTTTAGGAACTAATTACCTAAAATATGTAAGTGCGATCGCCCAACACGAAAAACAGCAGCGCGAATTAGACAAGCAAATAGAAGCTTTGCTGCTGCAGTTGCGGCAAGTACAAACTCCCCATTCTCAGCAAAGTTTTAACATCATTGTTGCCATAGAACCAAGCGGCAGCGGCAATTTTGAACTAGAAGTTTCCTATGTAGTCATGGGAGCCCGCTGGACTCCCCTTTACGACTTGCGAGTAAATACTACCAACAACCAAATCAATCTCAATTACCTAGCCGAAGTCAATCAAAACACAGGCGAAGATTGGACGGGAGTAGCGCTGACTTTATCCACAGCCAAACCCGGAATGGGAACTTTGCCACCAAAACTAGAACCCTGGTTTATCGATACTTTACACTCTACAGTCAAATTCCGAAATACCGAGTCAATAGCCCGAACTCGTCAAATTTCATCAGATTCTTCAGACTCTTATTTAGACGTATTTGAAGGGATGTCCTATGGCTCTGCAAGCGGTACAGCCGACGCAGCATCAGAACCCATAGAAGCTGAAACGATTACAGCCCAAGTATCCAGAGAAGGCGGCACTGTCTCATTTCAAGTAGGAGGAAATACCAATATTCCCAGCGATGGCACACCGCACAAAGTGACTATTTTCAGCGAAAATTATCCCTTTAAACCTGAATATATTGCCGTTCCACGCTTAGTCAGTTTTGCCTATTTGCAAGCAATTGTTGTCAATCCATTGACAGGTGCAACTCTGCTTCCCGGTAAAGCAAATATCTTTCGCGACAACACTTTTGTCGGTACTATGCAGTTAGAAAATGTTTCGCCCGGTGAAGAATTCAAACTGAATTTAGGAATTGATGAAGGGTTGAAAATTGAGCGTGAATTAGTGGAAAGACAAGTTGACAAAAAACTGATTAGCCAGCAGCGGCGCACGAGTTATGCTTATCGCTTAAATGTGACCAACTTGCATCAGGTGCAGGTACACCTGACACTAAAAGAGCAATTGCCAGTCAGCCGCAATGAACAAATTAAAGTGCGATCGACTCTCACTAATCCGAAGATAGTAGCAGGTGAAATGGGACTGCTGGAATGGATAATGTCTCTGCCGCCGCAAGCCAAGCAAGAGTTATATTACCAGTTTGTTGTCGAACATCCTCCCGACTTAACAGTCATTGGTTTAGATATTTAATTAGGATTTACACTCTTAATCTGTAGCCCTAGCTACAGCTTATTCCTCTTTCAGCAAACCCTATTTCCATCCTGTGAGAAAGGCAGGATCTCCACCATCTGCGGAAGCGTCAGGGGACGGAAAATATCAAACTTTCATTATCAAAAGTTTGACGATTTGACCATGAAAAGAACAAACCAGGATGAATTACAACTGGCGAAAAGTCCTGTCTAACGGTATAATTCCCCCTTCCTCGAAAAAATGCCCCGATTTTTCAACAATTTGTACTCCAGCGATCGCGTCCCTGTTGTTTAGCATCGTACAAAGCTTTGTCTGCATAGGCTACCAGTGTATCTGGTTGAACTTCCAGCTTTGGTATGAATGAGGAAATACCGAAACTAACTGTGACGATTTCCTTCACATCAGACTCTGCATGGGGAATCGCCAGATTGTGAATTTCTTGCTGAATATTTTCTGCTACCTTAATTGCTCCTTCTAAATCCGTATTCGCCAGGAGTACCACAAATTCTTCTCCACCGTAACGCGCTGCTAAATCGGTGGGACGACGGACTACTTTTTGTAATGTTTGCCCAATCGTAATTAAGCAATCATCGCCAGCCAGATGACCATAGTAG
>JARCMA010000543.1 GCA_030248405.1 Microcoleus sp. MP8IB2.171 | reverse complement strand
TGAGCGAAGTCGAAGGGTTGACAGTTGACCGCAAGATAGCGACCTCTACCTGGAAGGAAGAGGATTGGAGTAATGAATAGTCTTCTTTTAATTTCTCCCTACAAGGGTTCCGGCTTTAAACCAATTTTTTCTGGTAAATATCCGGATTCAACTCGCCCCTAAAATATCTTATTGTTTTTTCTCGTCGCTATATTTAGATGAAACTTACAACTCAGGTCATTATTCAAAATATTACTTTTTTAAATCCTCTCAAAATGCGGGAAAAATCCACAATTAAAAATCGCCTCGCTTTTTCCTTGGCAGGCCTGTATTCAACTGCTTGGACTCTATCTTTTGCTGCTGTATTCTGGGGTTTTAATAGCAAAAATTTTTCGGAAACGGCTTTAGCTCAACCTGTTGTTCCAAGAGACGAGCGACTCGTGCCGCCACCGCCATTGCGTGTACCGCCACCGCCACCTGCCAATTTCAACCGGGATATTAACCCAGCTTTTCGGAATCGGCCCTACCGCCTGGGCCCGGGAGACCAGATTTCTGTTCAAGTTCAGCGCTTCCCAGAGCTAGGTTTTACGGGTGCAATCAGCCCTGAAGGGGTAATTGTACTGCCGCTAATCGGAACAGTAAATGTGCGTGGTCTTACTGTCGAAGAATCACAGCAGCGCCTCCGGGAGCGCTTTGGCCAATTTATCAAAAATCCTCAAGTCTCGGCTGCTTTGCTGGTTCAGCGCCCCGTAGTGGTGACGGTGACGGGGGAAGTGGCCAGACCGGGTTTTTATCCGCTGCAAACCCCCCAGCTTCCTGCGGCTCTGGCGGCTGCTGCTGGGACTAATCCTACGGCGGAACTGCGTGCGGTGCGGGTGCGACGGACTCTGCCGGGAGGTGCTGTGGCTGAGCAAGTTGTTGATATTTTGACTCCGCTGCAAACTGGTATTGCTCCGCCGGATTTGCGTTTGGAAGATGGAGATGCGATCGTCGTACCGTATAAACAGGTTACGCCCGATCGCAAATCCGATCAAGATTTAGCATCCAGGTACAGCCTCGCTGCTGCTGCTGTCCCCGTCCAAATCACTGTCACCGGAGAAGTCAGCAAACCGGGTTTTTACACGCTTCCGGCGGGTTCTGGTCGAATTTCGGCTGCTTTGGTGATTGCGGGGGGAGTCACGGGAAAAGCCGATTTGCGGGCGGTGCGAGTGCGGCGGACGCTGATGGACGGCTCCTCGGTGGAGGAACCAATCGACCTCTACACTCCCCTAGCAAACGCTAACGATTTGTTCGATTTTCCTTTGGCATCGGGAGATGTGATTGTCATCCCCCAATTGGACGCTAGTACCAAAAACCTAGACTACGACAAAGCTCTTGTTTCGCGGTCTACTCTGATTAAGCCGAGGATCTACGTTCGAGTTTTGAGTTACGCTAGTGGTGGTTTGACTTCGTTCTACGTAGAAAATGGCAGCAGGTTTTTGGATGCTCTCAACAACTTGCCTGCTAATCTTGCTGACTTGCGGAAAATAGCCCTGATTCGGTTCGACGAAAAGCAAGGTAGAGCAATCAACCGTTCGATAGATGCTAAAGCTGCTTTGGAGGGCAATGTTTCTCAGAACCCGATGCTCGAAGATAATGATGTGATTGTTATTGGTAGGAATTTGGTAGAGCGCATTGGTTATGTAATCAATACTTTTACTCGACCATTCCGGGATACTTTGGGATTTATTCTGTTTTTTGAGCAGTTGAGAAATGGGGTAACAGATCTGTTCGGCCCGTCACGTAATGATAGGTAGTCATACTATTTTCGATTTTCGATTTTCGATTGGTGATTGGGAATTACTGATTCTATAATAATTAGCAACACGGGCGTACAGTTGTATTGTTTTTGTTAACTGGTATCAGTAGTTATCGGTCATTAGTTATGATTTATCGTTAGGAATTCTTCAAGTCTAAAATCTAAAATCTAAAATCTAAAATCCTTATGACTTTATCCGTTGTCAAACGTTATTTAATTGCTTTCGACCAATACAAGTGGGTGGGACTGGCTACTCTCGCGGTGACTGTGGGAGTGTCGGGAGTAGTGGCTTTGCAGCCAAAGGCGGCGCCAGTTTACGTTGCCATAGGTACGCTGGCCTACGACAGACCGAACGTGATTTTTTCATCGACTACTACTAAAATTCAACAGGAAGGACAAGAAATAACTAAAGATATGCTGCTGGATACAATGGTGGTTAAACCAGCAGCAGAAAAACTCATCAAAGCCGAAAAAAAATTAAACAAAGAAGAAGCGGCAATAGTAAATCAAGAAGAAGAAAAAAAAGAAGTAGAAGTTTTGACTAACAAGCTGGTAAAAGACGTGCAGGTAAAGATGCCCAGTAAGAATAATGACCCCAGCGCTTTGATTCAAGTATTGTACAAAAATGCCGATCGTACAAAAGCAGAAGCGGTAGTAAAGGCGCTGATGAAGGAAATGGTGGAGTACAGCGAAACATTTAATACTTCTAGACTGCGAGCAACGATCACCCAAATTAACCAGCGTTTGCCGAAAGTAACTCAGGAACTCCGAGAGACGGAAGCAAAACTTGAAGCCTACGAAAAACGAGAAGGAACTTCAATTTTAGCTGCTCAGAGCGGTGCTTTGCCGCAAGCGATTACCAGCAGCCAACAGCAGCAGCGGCAACTCCGCGTGCAGTTGGGAGGAATTGAAGCTCAAATTAATAGTTTGCAGGATCGCTTGGGATTGAATGTGGAGCAAGCTTACGTCGCTCAAGCACTCTCTGCCGATCCAATTATTGCCCAACTGCGAGTGCAATTGTTTTCGATCGAATCTCAGCTCAAAATTCTCCGCAGCGACTTGCAGGAGGAACACCCGAAAATTGTAGAATTGCTCAAACAAAAACTTGCTTTTGAGCAGCAGTTGCAGCAGCGGCAATCTGAGGTACTCGGCGGTAACGGGGTGGCGGCTCCGCTCAGAAGTGCCGATCGAATTCGGGTAGACTCTTCTTTAGCTCCGGCCAGACAGCCGTTAGCTCAAACTTTGATTGGTTTGCAAACGCAGCGGGATACGGTGCAACAGCAACTCCAAGGAATCGAGAAAACTGAACAAGAATTGCGTCGGGAACACGCGACAATCCCCAACAAGCAGTTAGAACAAGCGCGGTTAGCCCAGCAAGTGGGGTTCAAAAAAGCTCTCTACGACAAGATGCAGTCGGCTTTGGTAGATGCTGAGGCTGCGGTAGCTGAGACAACGGGGAGTTTGAGAATCGCCCAATGGCCGCAAACTGATGACGTTGAGTCAAACAAGAGAGGTTTGCCCGTGATGCTGGCGGTGGGCGGATTTGTGGGATTGCTGCTGGGCGGGGGGTTGATATTTTTGTTGGGGATGCTCAACGGCAAGTTTTACAGTTGGGAAGAAGTGCGGGCGGCTTTGGTGGAAAAAGAGGTGCCGATACTGGCAGTTTTGCCTGAAGTGGCGGTGTTTGATTCCTACGGCGATGAAATAATGCCGCTCGCCTTGGAGGCAAATTCTCCCTATTTGGAATTTTACGAGCGGTTGCGTACTAATTTGCGCCGGATCGGGAACAAACCGGTGAAGGTGGTGTTGCTGACTTCGGCGGCTCCTTTGGAGGGGAAGAGTTTTAGTGCTTACAATTTGGCAATTGCGTCGGCTCGATCGGGTAAACGGACTTTATTAATTGAAGCAGATTTGCGATCGGCTTCTAACGTTGAATCTTTAAAAATCGCCGCTGATCCTCTGGCGGCGGTGGAACCTTTGCACTATTACGGCAATTTTAACGAGTGCGTCCTTTTGGTTCCAGAGGTAGAGAACCTATACGTCGTGCCGAGTCCGGGCTTTTTGCGGCAGGCCTCGGCCGTACTAGAATCAAGCGAAATGCGGAGATTGTTTGAGGATGTTCGCAACCGCTTTGATTTTGTGGTTGTGGATTCTCCGGCTTTGAGCGAGTGCAACGACGCGCTGACGCTGGAACCGTACACGGACGGTATGATTTTGGTAGCGCGGCCTGGTTACACTCTGTCTAGTATGTTGTCTGAGGCTGCAGATCAGTTGCTGGAATCTGAGGAGGACGAGTCGCATAAATCCGGGCCGCGGCTGTTGGGAGCGATTATTAACGGTGCTGATATTCCCGTGAAGTTCCGCAATGATATTGATATTGATGAATTGGAGTTGCCTTTGAGTGCGATCGGCGATCGCGCGATCGAAGTGCGATCGAGGCAATTACCGCAGCAGTCAAAGCCTAAAAATAAGGCTATTAATAGTAAATTGAGCTAATTTATCTGGCTTGATTCTTGTAAAGCAATCCTCAACGAAATATGAATATATTGTAGGTTGCAACCTAAACAGCTTAAGCTTAAAGCACCGTTAACAGCCAGTCGATTTTAGATTTTAGATTTTAGATTTTAGATTTTAGATTTAAAAATTGACTCCACAGATTCATCTGGGAGCGTGAACATTAATCTAAAATTTTTCGCTTGTCAACAGTCAACAGTCAACAGTCAACAGTCAACAGTTATTAGTTGAAAATGAGTCGATCGCACTATTGATTGGATTCCGGGCGTTTCTGGTGTTTGCTCTGGATAAACTGTTCCAAATCGGCGATCGCATCTTCAAAATCCGACAAATTAATTTTCGCAGGTCTAGTCTTCTTCGGCGGACTCGAAGACTGACTCGAAGACTTCGCCGGAGGCGGTGGAGATTTAGGTTGTGCAGCTTGACTGCTGTTCGACTCTATAGAATCGAACAATTCATCCAGGGACTCAAAAAATGATTGAGCCGAGGCCCGGCGTAAATCTTTCTGGTCATCGTCATCCGTCATAAGCCACTCCATAGGGTCTAAAATTTGCCAACAAACTCTGTCCGCCCCAGCACGTGCAGATATTAGACATGAAAACCGACTAAAACAAGCAGGGGGACAGAATTTAACCGGGCGCTGGGAATGCCTGCGGCCCAAGTTGCTGCCCCAATATCAAACCTGCAGCGGCCATTGTCAGCCTTCAAACTATATTTAACTCTACACCCGCCTACTGAGTGATTTGAGACTTGGTGCAGACCCAGCTCAAAATCATCGACCCTGAAAAAATCTCAGTTAGGGCTCTTTCGTTGTCTAATTAACCCTAGTCTAGTCGAGAATAAG
>JARCMA010000542.1 GCA_030248405.1 Microcoleus sp. MP8IB2.171 | reverse complement strand
AGAGGGGTTGAAGACGGATTGGTTAAAATTACCTTGTTTTCTTCAGTCCGCGGAGGCGGACATCGTTTGTGTAGACGCGGTTTCAACCGCCGTCTGATCCGATCGCAAATCAACAGCAAACAAACTAATGATATCAGATACAATGACTTCGATGAATGTGCTGCGCCAAGAGGCTGCGGCGATCGGCATTACTGAGGAAGAAGCCAGAAAATATGGCGACCTCCGACATAAAAGAACTTGGTCTTTGGCGATCGAACATCACCTCTCAATGCAAGATTTTGCCGATCAAATAGAACAATCCTTCACAACTTCCGAACCCGATTCCTCCAGCGCACTCAACCACTCTCAAACTGCGGAGTCGAAAGACTATGGTATTCAGCTAACAGCGAACCTAGGCGAATCTAGAGTAACCAGGGAGAACCAAACAGCATCTGTTGCTTCGCCACAACAGCAAGCAGTAGCAATCGGGCGGCACGGCAATTCCGACCACCGCAGCAACCAAAACCGAGGTTTTAAACAAGTAGTTCAAAATCATATTAAAGCATTAACAATTGCATCCGCCTCCCGCACAAATCTGCCCCATTCACAACTGGGCAATTGGGTTTGTCCTGAGTGTGGGCCGGAGGGCGAATTGGGTTGTTACCTTTGCGCCGGAGAAGGCAATGTAGGCGATATTCCAGCTATTGGCTGGACGCTAGCTTATATGGAAATGTTGGGCTGTTCTCCTCGCGAAATTGAACCATTGAGAAAAATTTCGCCTTCATTGAATATTCTGGAATTGAATTTAAAAGTTTGTGTTGCTATCAAACAAAGTAGCGAAGTTTTAGCCAGGACGGAGAAATGGGTAATTAGTCATTAGTTACCTGAAAGCTCAACCAAATTAAGTATTGATTCTAGCTTTTTCAAAGCTACTTCCAAATCGTCATTAACAACTTGGAAATCGAATTCCCCTGCAGCTTCAATTTCCTCTTTAGCCCGCACCAACCGACGGGCGATCGCACTTTCGGAATCTTGACCGCGACTCCGCAGCCGCCGCTCCAATTCTTCCCAAGAAGGAGGTAAAATAAAAATTCGCAGCGCCTCTGGAAAATTATTCCTAATTTGCCTAGCTCCTTCGAGTTCAATTTCGAGCAATACCAATTTTCCCTCATCGGTACGCTCCTGGAGAGCAAAATAAGGAGTACCGTAAAAATTGCCGGCAAACTCGGCCCATTCCGCCAACTCTCCAGCCTCAACCATTTGTTCAAAACGGCTGCGGCTGACAAAATAATAATGCTTTCCCTCAATTTCTCCCTCACGGGGCTCACGAGTTGTCACCGATACCGAAAGATACAATTCGGGATGGCGATTGAGGAGCGATCGTACTAAGGTGCCTTTCCCCACACCGCTAGGCCCCGTCAGAACAATTAATTTACCGGATTTCATTTTTAGAATAGAAACGTGTAACAATTTAAGTTTCCGCTTACTTTAGACTGTAAGCGCTCAAATTGCAACTAACAAACCTCAATCATCCCGACCTTGACCGTCTTTGCTCACCACAAAACGATTAGCAACCGTTTCCGGCTGAATCGCCGAGAGGATGACGTGACTCGAATCTGTAATAATTACCGCTCTCGTGCGGCGGCCGTAAGTTGCGTCAACCAGTTGTCCCCGTTCCCGCGCATCAGCAATTATACGCTTAATTGGCGCTGACTCGGGACTGACAATGGCAATCACTCGATTAGCAGACACAATGTTACCAAAACCGATATTAATTAATTGAATATCCATGAAAATCTTAATCTATGGGTGAATGAGTAACTATCAATCCTTACTTTTTATCATATATACAAAGATTTTTTATTACAATCCTCAAATTAATCCCAACTAAGTTTTTTAGTTTCTACCTAAAATTTTTACCATTTTGACGCCGAGTACCCGTTCTTTATCAAAACTTTAAAAAACCTGCGCTGTTGCCGCTCTATCTTAAAGATTCGGTAAAAGCGTCGATTTTGAGTTGCTAATAAAAGCATTAGCTGTATCGAGAAAACAGCCCGTAAATGTTGCGAAATATAAATTTAATTTCATGGAGAGGGAAAGTTAAGTATAATCAGCGATCGATGACAGCAAATATTCGCAAATGCTGGTTTGATGAGCCTTCAACCTAAACTAAAAGCTGCTGGCGATCGCACTTTCTCCCCGATTTTCCACACAAACATTTTGGATGATGTGCCAAACTACAGATGTTTCTTGCATGATGTTCTACAATAAAATGGGTTTGTAGTGAAAATTTTAGTCCTATTAATACCAATAAAAAAATGCTGCTACACTTGTCAATTTTATAACAATTATGAAAATTTGCAGAGTCTCGCGCCGGACACGGCAGTGCCGTTTCCCTACAGATGGTCGCAGGATTATATGTAGCAATATTTGTGGAAATTAGTATAAAAATTTGAACACTTTAGTTTTTACTACAAACATTTTGAATTCAGCACAATTTAGGCAAAAAGTGGTTTTACGCATGATATCAATTCCGGTTGCATTGGAATGATTAAACCGCAGAGGACACAGAGAGCACAGAGGAAGAGAACAGAGAGATGAATAATTCCGATGCTACCGGATTTGATGGGAATTATAGCAGTAAGATTTCATGCACACCGAACCCTACACATACAGGATATGTATCAATATTATTTAAGAAAAAACCGGGATTAATGCAGATAAATTCACCGGCATTAATCCCCAGTTATTCCACAGTAGATTAAGCCGCAACTAAACCGCTGTGTCTTAACAAAGCTTTAGTGCTCGGTTCGCGTCCCCGGAAAGTTTTAAACACTTCCATCGGGTGCAAACTGCCGCCCAATCCTAATACTGTATCTCGGAAGCGCCTACCTGTAGAGGCGATCGCACTTTCATCTTCCAAACCCGCTTCCTCAAACGCCGCAAAAGCATCAGCGCTGAGCACTTCCGCCCATTTATAACTGTAATACCCGGCCGCATACCCGCCCGCAAAAATGTGTCCAGCGTTCCAAAGCTGGCAAACCGCACATTTCCTCGGAATAAAGCGGCACTTCTTTTACGGGAAGCGGCCTGAAATTTTCGT
>JARCMA010000541.1 GCA_030248405.1 Microcoleus sp. MP8IB2.171 | reverse complement strand
CATCAAACTCGGCTATGATGCTGCGGATTTCGTTGAGGCTAATATCTGTTCGATCGGATTTTGAGTAAATGGTTAACAAAAGTACGATCGACGGCGATTCGACTTGATAAATCATGCGATATCCTGCACTTTTTCCTTTTTGGATGTTGCTGTTTTTCACCCGGACTTTTAAGATGATATAATCTTCGCCCATTCCGGGAATGCGATCGCCAATAAAATTGCCAGCCTGTATTTGTTCAATTACGGGCTGAGTATCTAGCCGGATTTGTCGATACTTTTTGGATAATTCACGCAAATTTCGCTTATACTCAGGCGTTAAATCGATTTGAACTAGATGATCGGATTCATTCGACATCGATGCCCTCCCACATTTGAGAAAGAGGTATTCGCTGTCGGGTTTTAGCTTCCTGGAATGCCCTTTTGAGACTAGCTTTCACTTCTGCAACTGGAGTATCGTCTGGATCTTCTTCAGCTTCATATATAGGTTCGGAAAGGAGAATAATTCGTAGGAGAGCGGAAATACCGAGCGTTAAAGGTCGAGCGAGCAATAATTGACCTTTTTCGGCATCGATTCTCTCCCACAGTTCCGAGATTAATCTCGTTTGTCCGGCTTTGCCTTGTAGCAATCCTTTTCTGAGACTAGCTTTTACTTCTTCAACTAAAGTATCGTCGGGGTCGTCTTCAGCTTCATCTGTAGGTTCGGGAAGAAGGACGATAATTCGCACGCGGCCCGGAGTGTCTAGTGTTAAAGGTCGATCGAGAATTAATTGACCTTTTTCGTCGATCGTTCCTGTGACTTCTAAGGCTTTCATTTGTTTTTCCTTAATTTTTTTGAGTTAATACTATTATATAAGGCAGCCCGATCAATTTTGTTATTTTCAAGTCAAAATAAGCTGCTTTTTAACCAAAGACAAATCCGTCTTACCAAAATTCACAACCAAAGCCACATTGAAATTTTCCAACGATTTAACAAACCACATAATTTCATTAGAAGCTTTACCTTCATAGTGATTAAACAAAATAGAAAATCGCTTTTCCAACTCTGGTTTAACTTTGCCAGAAAGCAGTACCAGTTTGAGCATTAAACCCATTGTCCTGCTGGCACCGAGGTTGTACACCAAGTCGTAAAAAACGTAGTGGCTGGGATGTTGGGCATTTTCCACTACTAAGAAGTTGAACAACTGGTGGCAAGTCCCAACTAACAATATATTATTGAATTTCACCGAGTCATTTTCTCGCAATGTATTTTTGATTTGTTTGTACAAACGGTCATTAAATTGACGCCCGCCGTATTCTGGTTCAACCGAGGATATTAAATATTCATATAAATCCACTTTAAATGAGCCGTAAGATGGAGTTTGTCTGGCATCTCTCAGGAAAAATTGAGCCGCTTCTTTGTAGCTGCGATCGCCTGCTACTTTTCCCGCAAATTCCCTGACCGCTAAGTGCAGTTCTGCATCGTTCAAAAGTGTGGGATTAGGCACCCGCTGCACAATTCCTATTTCTGTATTTCTCGGCTCAACCAAATAATTCAAATATTGAGACAAATGTGTTTCAAATTGTCGCTGTCTTTGAAATGCCAGTTTTTGAATGGTTTGTTGGTCTTCCTCAATGCTGCCCTTGCTCAGCAGAGAATAGCCGTACAAATAAGGATACCGACAGATCAATTCGCCCAAAGGATAATCTGTATCTTGTGTCTGCAGTTCCGCCTCTCTATCTAGGGCTTTTACTAAGCGATCTAGGGTCTGGAATTCTTCACTTTTAGTAAAGAAAGCTATTTGTTCTTGCAAGCGCTTGACTATGTAAAATTCCGTCCCGAATCGGGGAGAACTCTGCTTAAATAAAGCTACCAACTTGGCGATCGCGAACTGGTTGTGTGATTGCAATTGCCAGCGGTTGATCGGGATGTAGCAGCAGCGGTGGAGGATATATTTAAAGTGCTGATCCGATCGCTTGACGGAGACTATACTGTACAAAGTTGCTTCAATCTCTCGATCGGGATAGCCCATGCCGTCTATAAATAGCTTTCGGAACCGCTCGATCACCTGTGCCGGAGATTCTGTTTCCACGCAGGAGACGATGTGATCGTACAATCTCTGTTCGTTGCTGCCAGTTGGAACACTATCTGAGGGCGGGGTGAGAATCCTGCTGTCTGCCTCTGTGTCTACGTTGCTGTCTGCAACTTGTGCGACAACCACTGTCGGTTTTTCCCCAAAAGTTCGATCGGGATTCAAGAACCAATAGTGTTCTTGGCTTAATTGTTTGTTCGCAGCCCAATCCAAAGCTGACTGCAAACTTTCCCCTGTCAATAACAGCGATTCATCTTCGCGGTCTGAAGCCAGCCATGCTGCTAGCGCGGAGTAGTAGGGAGCCAATTTTCCCAGTTCTTTTTCTACCCAGAATCGATTAAAAACTGACTGATAAATTAGGTTGGCAACTATTAATTTACCGTGAGATTTAACCACCAGTCCTGACAGTTGCAATTCGATTTTTTCGGGAGAGTATTCTGCTGGTATTCCCTGCGATTCCCCCGGTTTTGTTGCCTTGACCGGTTGCAAAGCTTGCTGGTACAGCGTTAACAGCCGCGTGAGGTCGCAGTGGCTATGGAAAATGCGATCGCGTATGGGTATCAAATGTTGGGGTTCGTCTTCTTCTTCCCAATTTTTAATAATTCTGTGTTTGACCAGTTTTTCAACCTGCTGAGCTTCGGAATTTCGGCCAATGAAAGGCCCGTATTCAAGTACCAAGTGGCAAACTTTTTGAGTTAAAAACGGTTGGCCGCCCGTCCAAGCTAATATTTCTTGGAGCACTTTTTGGGGGCGAAAAGCTTTCAGGGCTAATCCTTTTGCTAGCGGCAAACTTTCGTGCAGTTGGAATCGACTTAAATGAATCTGCCGTCCAATATTAAAAGGGTTGCATCTGGGATCTCGGATCAATTCTGAGGGGGCTGCTACTCCCATAACAGCAAAAGTCAGGCGATCGTATTCCGGTTGCTCTGCCCGCTTGGAGTAACAAGCCCGAATCAAAGCAAAAAAATCGCTGGTACTGAAATTTAGGCTGCTGATGCTGCCAATGTCATCTAGGAAAATTACCAGATTTTGCGGAAGTGACTTGAGCAAAACTTTTTCGATAAATATCTCCAATCGCTGCACCGGCGATAGCAGTTCGCGATCGTTCCACCACTTGATGGCATCAAACCTGTTTGTGATGTGTAAACTGCTTGCCATGCGGTACATGATTGCGGCATACCACTTTTGGGGGGAGATATCTGGGCTGCTGATGCTTCTCAAGTTGATGGCGGCAAAAACTGTACCTTCGGCTTGCAACCTTTTGGCCGTTTGCACTAGCAGGCTGGACTTGCCCATTTGTGGCGAACTCAACACGTAGCAGAAGTCTCCGGCTTTGAGTCCTTCGTAGAGCTCGCTGTCTGCCGATCGCCTGACATAGGTGGGCGCACCGGCAGGCAAATATCCTCCAACTTGATATTGGTACGTTGAGTTGACTTCTGCTGTCATCTGGGAATTTATCAAGATTTTACGCCCCTATGCTGTGCGATCGAAAGGTTACAAATTGGAATTATTGCCCGCTTATACCATTTTAGATTGTAGATTTTAGATTGGGCAATGACTTATTCAATAAGGGTTTGGAGTTTGCCTGTTGCATTTGCATTGTTTTTTTTGAATCGGCCTTACTATGGTAGAAAATTTTTGTTCCTCTTTCTCTATTGTCTACTAGCTCAGCTTTCTTCTCGTCAATCTTTACCGTATCTTTGCAAGCGTTCGTCCCAAATCCTAGGATCGGCTGAATCGTACCCCGCGACTTGATTTTTTACACTCGTTCACATAATTGATAAATTTTCACTCGATCGGATTGAGAACGCTAAAACGCCGTTTTTTTCACATTTTTTTACAATAATACTTTAAAATTCACCCGGTGGTATGATGTGGGCAGGGAAACTCCTAACCACAGCGCCGTCAACCTTCTGCCTTCAGATCCGCCTGCCGGATGCCGGAGAAAAACGCGCTCGCAATGGCTGCCAATAAAAAACCCCAGCGTTTTGCTGAGGACTGCTTGAGTGGGAGATATCGTTAATCTGCGTTTTTTTAGTTGACTTAGATTGCATGGAATTCCATGCTGCTGACTTTCCCCGGGCTTTCGCCTTCGGGGATTCCTAAGAACAAACTTTTCAGGATGCATCCACAAAAAGTTTAATTCTTAAAGGCTTTGTCAGTACCAGGCTAACCACTTACTCAACTATAAAAGTTAAGTCGGTGGCTAATTGTAGAAGATGCGCCCTGATGGCTTAACTACCCGATGGATTAGCACCCTGATGGCATAACTCCCTGATGGATCGACGCCCTGATGGCTTTCGCTCCACTACCCAAAAAAATCGGGTTGATGGATGATCGTGGACATTAGTAACACGTCACTTCCGGCGTTTCCGATCGCAAGCGGGTGTGCCTGTCTGAATTGATTATGGCAGGCAGATTTATCAGAAGACAAGTGGGTTATTGCATCAACCCATTTCTGACAGATCGGGTTAGCCAAAAAGTGTCAATCTACGGAAATCAGGGTCATCGAACATGAAAAACAGCATCTTAGTATTAGGGGTAATTGCCTCGGCTGGCTTCGGCTTTTTCCAGGCAGGCAGCGCCAGCACTTCAGCGATAGCCACACAACCTTCATCAGCCAGTAGTTTGACGGCTTGGGAGAGTCGTCCCGACTTTAACTACACTGGAACGAATGAGGATGGGGAGCAAGAAGAGGTAAAAACGGGTAAAGGCAGGAAATAATTGGCGCTCTTGTGTGGTTTGCTCTTGTGCGGTTGTGGTTGTGGTTGTGGTGGCATTTGTTGTCGCAACCGCCTCTGATCGAGGCGGTTAAAACTCGATCCCAATATCAGTCTACCTAATCCCGGGGGTAGGGGTCAGTTTCAGAGAACGGTGAATGGGAAAATAAACAGGTAAGGCGAGTCTGTCGGTGGAGTTTCCCCGCCTATCAACTTCCTTACCTTCTGATGTTCGGGATTTGGATCTGGCACAATCGTATTTCATCTCGTAAAAACCCAATGGAAAATACTCTCGAAACTACCCGCAGACAGCGCGTATTGACAAGAACCCAGGAACGGCGTCAGGCAACACCCAAAGAAAAACAGTTAATTCATCTGCTAGCCAATATGGCTTGCAGTTTGATTAAATACGACTACAAACACGCAGCGGGCAAGGGTACTCTCCCGCCTTCGGAAAGCAAGCGTTTAGCGGAATGGCACTACCTGCGAGTTCAGCAAATTCGCCGGATCGAACGCTCATTGGAGCCCGTAGCGACCCTTAAGCGCGTGTACTACAAGAGCATCCTCAGTCCGAGGGATCTGAAGTCTTTGAAACTTCTGTGGCTGGATGAGGACAAAAACCGCGTCAAACGGGTCGATCCTGACTTGGACGACATCCTCAGCGAAGCTTTGGATCGGGGAGATACTTTAAAACAGCTATTTCACTCGATCGAAGTCAAAGAACGCACCTTTTCTGCAACTCCTCGCCCCGGCGCCGTGCCGCTTTGGGTCAAAGAGTGGGAAGACTCGGAATATGACATAAACTTTTTTCCGCCTTCCTTCTCTGCATGGGTTTCGATCGTGGACGACTAGGTTCAAGAAAAACTCTTTGACATGGCATCAATCGTAAAATTCAGATGGTAGACTGATTTGCTATTGCTGCCATTGGCGAAGAGGGTGGGGGCGATCGGCTAAACTAGGCAGCGTGGCGCGCAGGCATCCGAGTACAGAGAAGTGAATCGGAGTCAGTACCATTGTACAATGGGGGAAAACCAGGGCTTCAGCTAATAGCTGATAGCTGATAGCTGATAGCTGATAGTTTCT
>JARCMA010000066.1 GCA_030248405.1 Microcoleus sp. MP8IB2.171 | reverse complement strand
CGAGGAGCCGGAAGCGCATTTATTTCCAAGCGCACAGCGTAATATTGTCGAGTTGATCGCTACTGTCTTTAATTCTCGCAAAGAGCAACTTCAATTCTTCATAACTACCCATAGTCCCTATGTCCTGACAGCACTTAATAATCTGCTCCAGGCTGGGCTTCTTTATGAAGAGTCTAGCCCAGATATACAACATCAACTAGAAGAGATTGTATCTAGATACAAATCATTAGATGTTTCCGATCTCTCAGCCTATGTTTTGATGAATGGAAAATGCAATACTATTGTGTGTCCTGATACTGGCTTGATTGATGCGCGAGTGATTGATTCTGTTTCTGATGAACTAGCTATAGAATTTGACAAACTTCTGAACTTAGTTTGAATCGTAATATGAAAAGTATTCCAGAGTGTGAGGAACTTAGATCCGACACAAAAATTGTCTTGCAGGAGAACAAAAGTAAAATAACTTTCCTCAACCCAAATCAAGACCAAATAGTAATAATTAAGGTTGATGGTTGCGTGATTAGTGACAATGAGACTTTGCGTTGCGACTACGCACTCATTCCTTCTGATGCAGTAGAAATATATGTAGAGTTGAAGGGAAGCGATATTGCACAGGCGGTTAAACAAATAGAATCAACTATTAAATTACTTTCGGAAAATCCCCAAAGGATTAAGAAGCTATGTTTTGTCGTGTCTACACGTGTGCCAAAACAAACAACAAGTATACAACAGTTACAAAGTCAGTTTAAGAAAAAATTTAATGCTAGTTTCCGAATCAAGAATATTCAAGATGAGTATGATTTAAGTACCTCCATCAACTAAGCTAAGTAGTAGTTCCGAATTAATTACACAGAATATCGCCTGAAAGCCTTACAGCGTAAAGATTCTTTATGTAATTAATTTTGTGAGGGTTGCTTAACAAGAATTTTGAGATGACGAACATACAAAACTTTAGCAGAAAAGGAGTCAGCGGACGATCGCCCTACCTCAACTAAATTCAACTTCACATTTATTACAAATCATCCTGACATCTACCTTAAGAAGTATCTTTTTCGGGACTTGCACAACACATCCGGCGACGCGCAATATATACGGATCGGTGTGCAGTGCACACCATACAGTTAGAAGTCCTATGTTCTATTGCCGAATCCCTTGAACCCTCGCAAGTTGCCGCATTTCTTCCGTCAAAAGTGCGCGCTGTTCTGGCATAAATTAACCTGAATTTAAACTTTTATTTAGACATAAACGAGCTACAATTCAATTGTTTGTGTGAAAGACATGGAGTTAAAATACTAAATGTCACAGATAACAAATTAATACCGAAAAACTGCCGATCGCACTTTACCAAAAAAAACTCAGGAGTCAACCGCCGATGATGCTAGGAACAACCGAGATCCCGCAATTAAAGCCGCTTTCCGACTCAGAACTGCACAAAATGAACGCCTACTGGCGGGCGACAAACTATCTATCCGTCGGACAAATCTATCTCCTTGACAACCCCCTACTCAAAGAACCCCTCAAACTCGAACACGTCAAACCCAGACTCCTCGGACATTGGGGCACCACTCCAGGCCTCAACTTCATCTACGTTCACCTCAACCGGATCATCAAAGCCCAAGACATCAACGCCATCTACATCGCAGGCCCAGGACACGGCGGGCCGGGCTTGGTCGCCAACACCTATCTCGAAGGCACTTATACCGAATATTACTCGAACATTTCCGAAGATGAAGAGGGGATACAACGGCTGTTCAAACAGTTCTCTTTTCCCGGCGGTATCCCCAGCCACGTCGCCCCGGAAACTCCCGGTTCGATTCACGAAGGCGGCGAACTCGGCTATGCCCTCGTCCACGCCTACGGTGCGGCCTTCGACAATCCCGATTTGATTGTGGCGGCTGTTGTCGGCGACGGGGAAGCGGAAACCGGCCCGTTGGCTGCTAGCTGGCATTCTAACAAGTTTCTCAATCCGGTTCGGGATGGGGCCGTGTTGCCGATTTTGCACCTGAATGGCTACAAAATTGCTAATCCGACTGTGTTGGCGCGCATTCCGCGCGAGGAATTGGAAAGTTTGATGATTGGTTATGGCTACAAGCCCTATTGGGTCGAAGGTTCAGACCCGGAAACGATGCACCAGTTGATGGCTGCAACTCTCGATACGGCGATCGGCGAAATTAAGGCGATTCAGGAAAAAGCCCGGACTGAAGGTTGTACCGATCGCCCGCAGTGGCCGATGATTGTAATGAAAACTCCGAAAGGCTGGACTGGGCCCAAGGAGGTTGACGGTAAGAAGACTGAGGGTTCGTGGCGATCGCACCAAGTTCCCCTAGCAGAAATGGCTTCTAAGCCCGGACACGTCCAACTCCTGGAAGATTGGATGAAAAGCTACAAGCCCGAAGAACTCTTTGACGACAAGGGTAAACTGATTGCAGAATTGGCGGAACTTGCACCGAAGGGCGATCGACGGATGGGGGCAAATCCCCACGCTAACGGCGGCAAGCTGCTGCGAGACTTGAGAATGCCGGAATTTGCAGACTACGCCGTAGACGTGCAGAAACCTGGCACTACGATGGGTGAAGCAACCCGCGTGACCGGCCGTTTCCTGCGAGACGTGATGAAACTCAATCAGGAAAATGCTAATTTCCGAGTTGTCGGGCCCGACGAGACTGCCTCAAATCGCCTCGATCCGCTGTTTGAAGTGACGAGTCGGGAGTGGATGGCGGAAACTTTGCCGGAAGATGACCACCTTTTTACCCCGGAAGGCCGAGTGATGGAAGTCCTCAGCGAACATCTTTGTCAGGGATGGCTAGAAGGCTATTTGCTAACAGGAAGGCACGGATTTTTCTCTTGCTACGAGGCGTTTATTCACATCATTGATTCGATGTTCAACCAACACGCTAAATGGTTGAAAACTACTAGCGAGATTCCTTGGCGCAGACCGATCGCATCTCTCAACTATTTACTAACATCTCACGTTTGGCGGCAAGACCACAACGGTTTTTCTCACCAAGATCCGGGTTTTATCGACCACGTAATTAACAAGAAAGCGGAAGTGGTGCGGATTTATTTGCCGCCGGATGCGAACACTTTGCTGTCAGTAACGGATCACTGTCTCCGCAGCCGCCACTACGTCAATGTGATTATTGCAGGGGAAGCAGCCGGCTTTGCAGTATTTGGATATGGATGCTGCGATTAAACACTGTACGACTGGCGTCGGTATTTGGGAGTGGGCTAGCAACGATAAAGGTGGCGAACCAGATGTGGTGATGGCTTGCGCTGGTGATGTTCCGACGCTGGAAACTTTGGCGGCTGTTGACATTCTTCGCCGAGATTATCCTGAGTTAAAAGTGCGGGTGGTAAATGTGGTGGATTTGATGACGCTGCAACCTACTAGCGAACATCCCCACGGTTTGTCCGATCGCGATTTTGATGCTTTGTTCACGAAGGATAAGCACGTAATTTTTGCTTTTCACGGCTATCCTTGGCTGATTCACCGTTTGACTTACCGCCGGACTAATCACTCAAATATTCACGTTCGCGGTTACAAGGAAGAGGGTACGACTACTACGCCGTTTGATATGGTGGTGATGAACGATCTCGATCGCTTCCATTTAGTTGGTGATGTACTCGATCGGGTTCCGAAACTGAGTTCTGTTGCAGCTTACGGCAAACAGGCTATGCGCGACAAGCTGATCGATCACAGGGAGTATATCAACAAACACGGTGATGATATGCCCGAAATCCGTGACTGGAAGTGGCCGCACGCGGGGGCGGTTTCGTCGGAAATGCCGAAGGAAACGAAAGATCCGGAGGTGGGCGAACAGGCCGTGCGATCGGGTGCACCTGGGTAATAGGTTCGTAGTCAGGACTTTAGTCCTTCTTCAGCTAGATTGATGCGGGCTAAAGTCCTTCCATTTTTTCCCTAAGTCTTGTTAGAATGAATCATATTAATTCCGGTTGGATCGGAATTATTTAACCGCAGAGAACGCAGAGAACACAGAGGAAGATTAGAGAGAGATGAATAATTCTGATGCTAAAATGAGGCTAGGGCGCGATCGAGTAATACCTCAACTTGGGCGCGAGTTACCCCCGGAAACCATTCGAGAAACTGGTCAATAGATGCTCCATCTTTAAGATTCTCGAAAAAGGCGGCAACAGGTACGCGCGTTCCCCGAAATACCCATGCACCACTCACTTTGGTTGGGTGACGTTCAATGACTTCAAAAAGATCTACATTCTGCATGACAAATTCGTCGCTTGTTGCGGATGAAGTAAAAGAACTAAGATATAATTAATCTTAGCATAAATCAACGGTGATTTAGGATTAGTACATTCAAAAGGATCGGTAATGCTTAAAGAAATAGAAATCCAAAATTTTAGGTGCTTTGAGAAAATCAAAATTTCTGGGTTTGAAAGAGTAAATTTAATCGGCGGTAAAAATAATGCCGGCAAAACAGCATTGCTAGAAGCACTTTTTCTCAATGTTGCTCCCAAAGCTAGCAGTCTAGCAATGCTAAAAGAGCTTAGAAGAGAGCCATCAAAAGCCATAGAAGCTATGCCAGATAGAGCCTGGGATAACTTATTTTATGAACTAAAAAAAGATAGATTTATCGTAATTATTGGAAAGGATGATAATAATAACACCGATCAAGTAGAAATTAAAGTAGAAATCAATTCATTGAAATCTATTATAATTATTGAATTCATGAGAAATAAAGATAAATCTACTTCGTCATTAACAAAGGTTCCTGCCAGACGTTTAATGAGTTATGACATTTCTACTATTGACGAAATACCAATCATTCCCTCCTTTATCAGGAGTTCAGGAAAAAAACTCACAGAAGCATACGATAACGCGCGTTTGGATGAAAAAGATAGCGAAATTTTGAAAGCTTTTCAAGTTATTGATCCGACAATCGAATCCGTAGAGAGTTTTTCGATTGGGGAACCGACGCTCTACTTGAGAAGAAAAGGTGAAAAACGTTTTCCTCTCTCATTGTTTGGAGATGCAATGAATAGGGTTGCATATATTATGCTTAAATTGGTCAGTAATAAACATAAAATCTTGCTCATTGATGAGATAGAAAATGGCATACACTATACAAGTCAGCGGGATTTTTGGAGAGTATTATTTCGGTTAGCGGTTGAACTGGATACCCAGATTTTTGCGACAACTCACAGTTTAGAGATGCTTCAAGCATTTGCTGATGTTGGTTTAGAACCCAATCAGGAATGTAGCAGCGCCTATTTTGAACTAGCAAAGAAACCAAAAACAAATCAAATCATCGGCATCAGACGCGATTTAGAAACCTTGAATTACGCACTAGAGCATCAAAAAGGAGTGAGAGGTGAGTAATATTGTCATAGTAGAAAGTAAAAATGATGTAATTTTTATGCAAGGAATGGTTGAGGAGATTAACTGCAATATCCAGGTAGAACCAGCTATTTATATAGATGATTATGAAAGTTTGGAAGGATTGAGCGAAACAAAGTTAATCACTACTTTAAAAGCTTTAGAAGCCGACCTGCAAAAAAGAGATATAGAAAAAATAGGGATTATTATTGATATTGATAACTGTTCTGAGCCAGAGCGACTGGAATGGGTAAATAAATGTATACAACAAGTGTTTGAATCTGAAACTTTGTCAAGCACTAAACAATTTATCGATATTTGTGGCGATAATGGAACAAATGCAAAATTGGCTTGTTACTTTACGAATTTTGGAGGTAGAGGCGAACTGGAAACGGTTTTAAAGGCAATCAAGGCTAGAGCATCTCCTTATGCTGATTGTTTGGATAGCTGGAAAACTTGCATAGAAAGCCAGGGAAAGGAAATCAATCAGAAACATTTTGATAAATTTTGGGTTAGTATCTATCTCAGATATGATACTTGCTCAAATCAGGAACTGAAACAAGCTGGAAGGAAATGCAGTATGTCTGGGTTCGATTATGTTATGGAACACAAAAAAGATATTTGGGATTGGGATAATCCTGATCTTGATGATTTGAAGGAGTTTTTCAAACTCTTTTGCTAAGCTGATAAAATTCAAATACAATCAATATCAAATCCGTAGGTATCGGAATTATTCATCTCTCTCTTCTCTGACTCTGCGCCCTCTGCGCCCTCTGTGGTTAATAAAAAAAAATCCTGTTCACCAATGAAATAAGATATCTATATGAGCTTAAAAATTTACTTTCTGCGACACGGTGAAACAACTTACAGCAAGACGGGCGGCTACTGTGGCGACCTCGACGCAGAATTAACACCGGAAGGTTCTATGATGGCCGAACAGTTTGCTGCAACTTACGCAAAATTGCCTTGGAATGCTGTTTATGTCAGCCCCATGAAACGCACAATCGCTACGGCTAAACCTCTGTGCGATGCTGTGGGAATTGAAATGCAACTGCGCGATGGATTGAGGGAAATTAAGTACGGCAAGTGGGAGGGTGAAACAGTTGAATCGGTTCGCGAAAAATATGCTGATGATTACATTAATTGGTTGACGGAACCGGCTTGGAATCCACCGACTGAGGGGGAAACTTCTGTGCAAATTGCTAGCCGATCGTCCTTAGTGATTGCAGAAATTCAGGAAAAGTACAAAGATGGTAATGTTTTGGTGGTTTCCCACAAGGCGACTATTCGGATTATTCTGTGCAGTTTGTTGGGGATCGATTTGGGAAGTTATCGCAATCGCATTGCCACTTTAGCAGCTTCTGTGAGTATTGTCAAGTTTGATGTGCGCGGGCCGATGCTGGAGGTTTTGGGCGATCGATCGCACATGGATGAAACTCTCCGCAATTTGCCCGGTACTTGAAATTGGCGGTAAGGTGCGGGGGCGCACCCTACAGTCTGAAACTAAAGTGCGCCCAAGTAAGACAATCCTAGAATCGTACCAGCCCCCAAAATATGACCAAAAGCAGTAGTTCCCAAAACTGCACCCAAACTCAAACCGCCGAACATATTCGATGATGGCATTGCGGGCCCTGTGTGAGGATTTTTGATGGTTGATTTGCCGATAGCAATGGCTAAAATATTGCAGATAACCATAATGATCCCAATGGTGGGGCTCCATTCTGCGGTTCTAGGCGCAACGGTTAATAAAATTGTTGTCAGCATGGCGATCGACTCCTTAATTTTTAGTCAATGAAAATCTGATGATGAAGATATATCAAACAACAGCAACCCTTGGCTACAGACTGAATTAATACTTAATAATTTGACATATTCCTTAACAAAGTTATAATTAGTGCATAGCTAACAATTAATACGGGTAGCCAGCAACCGGGTTTTTTAGCAAAATACACAGGTTCCAACCAGCAGAAAAGGTAAGAAAACAGGGCGGGAACGGGGCACGGCCCCTACTACGAATTACCAATTACCAATTACCAATTACCATGAAAATCCTAGTTTTAAATGCAGGTTCTAGCAGTCACAAAAGCTGCTTGTACGAACTAAACGATCGGCTTCCCGATCGCGCGCCACAACCCCTCTGGGAAGCGCAAATAGACTGGACTCACGGCGAAAAGGCCGGGGAGTTGCAAGTCAAAACTGCTGCGGGCAATACGCTTGCGGAAGAATTCGCCTCAAATTCTCGCTCCGAGGCCATTGCTCGGACGCTGGAGACTCTGTGGCAGGGGAAAACTCAAGTTATTAATAGTTTAAAGGACATTGATATTGTCGGTCATCGCGTCGTTCACGGCGGGCAAAAATATCAGCAAAGCACGCTGATTTCGCCGGAAGTAAAAGAGGAGATTTCTCGTTTATCTGAGTTTGCTCCCGTCCACAATCCAGTTAATTTGGAAGGCATCGAAGCAATCGAAAAAATACTGGGAAATGTGCCGCAAGTTGCTGTTTTTGATACGGCTTTTCACGCTCAATTGCCGCCCGCTGCGTTTGTTTATCCGGGCCCCTACGAATGGCTGGAAGAGGGGATTCGCCGCTACGGTTTTCACGGCATTAGCCATCAATATTGCACTCGCAGGGCTGCTGAAATTCTGAACCGCGATTCTGGCGATTTGCGGCTGATTAGCTGTCATTTGGGCAACGGATGCTCTCTGGCGGCGGTTCGCGGTGGCCGGAGTGTTGATACTACGATGGGTTTTACTCCTTTGGATGGTTTGATGATGGGAAGTCGATCGGGCGCGATCGATCCTGGTATCATAATTCATCTGTTAAGGCGATCGGATTGTACTGCTGAGGAACTAGATAATATTCTGAATCGGAATTCTGGTTTAAAGGGGATTTCCGGGGTTTCAAGCGATATGCGGCAAATTTTGGCAGCGATTAAAGATGGCAATTCTCGGGCTCAACTTGCTTTGGATATTTACGTGCACCGTTTGCGGGCTGGTATCGGGGCGATGTTGGCGAGTTTGGGCGGGTTGGATGCTTTGATTTTTACTGCGGGTGTTGGGGAAAATTCGGCGGTTGTGCGGGCTGCGGCTTGCGAAGCTTTTGGATTTATCGGGTTAAAATTGGATGGGGAGAAAAATCAACAGTCACCGATTGATCAAGATATTGCGGCAGTGGATTCAGCGGTGAGAATTTTGGTAATTCACACTCAGGAAGATTGGGAGATTGCGCGGGAATGCTGGAAACTTTATCACTAACTTATTTTATGAATTCCTTCAACAGCGATGCCCAATTAGCTTCGCCGAAGGTCAATAATCACGAACAGCGCCACCGAAATAGATCTAATTCATCTGCGTTAATCTGTGTTTATCTGCCCTCATCTGCGGTAAAAAAAGAGAATGTATTAACCGCAGATGACAAGGGATTGACGCTGATTCACGCAGATGAAAAGAAGAGATATATGAATAATTCCGATGCTAACAGAT
>JARCMA010000540.1 GCA_030248405.1 Microcoleus sp. MP8IB2.171 | reverse complement strand
GTACATATCGGTTTTGTTTTCAGCAACACCAGCAATGATTACAAACGGGTTAACCGTTAACTTAGTTTTACCTTGTGACTGTAACCGGGTAAAGGCCTCAGACAAAGCATTCAATGTTCTACGCTTATTTATCCCGGTTGCCGGATGGGATAATATAACATCAGTTAGAACTGTAGTTGATGTTATAGCCTTATCCCAGATAGAGGTTTGCTGGCTAAAAGTGCGACTAGCTTTATGCCAGATAAGACCTTTAATGATATTTGTGTACGTTCTAAGGAATGCAATCGAAAATGTAGTTGGCTGTAACTGTGGTTGTTTCCACAACAGATACTCTTCCCACATAGCACCGACTGTTATCTCTGGCAAGCTTTGAGTCGTACCGGGTAGCTGGATGATGTCCGCTAGTTTAGCGTATTTACCACCACCTAATCCATATTTAGCTAAGGTGCGGTCAAATAGCTTATCCCATTCTGGATGGTCTAAATCAGCCTCAATCTGACTAGCTATGGTAGTGGCACGTTTCCAGTCATCAGGTTCATCTGCTGAGAAGCCATATTTGCCTATCCCTAAGCATTTAGGTTTACCTTTGAGAGATTTACCGTCTAATAGCTCCCACAGAGCACTATGTCGCAATGGGAACCGTAGCGCTAAGCTACCTTTATCAGAGTAGATTTTTACATCACAAGCAGACTGTACCTTGTTGGATTGAGATTTCATGGGTAGGTTCCTGTAACTATTGCTTTGTCAAGGTTCTGTAGATTCTAGATACTTTCTAGATTTAGCTAGAAATACATATCTGATTTACACCCATCATTTGATAGGTGTAAACATAAAATCAGTATAACACAGTTTCTTATTGAATCACACTCTCTTCACGATGCACTATGCCCGCAGCTATTACCGAAACCGCAGCAAGCAGCACGGCAGCTACTCGCAGGCGGGGGGTTTGGATTTTCCGGGCGACGAGGAACCAGACTACAAAGATTTTTTATATTTCTCCTTTGGGATTGGGATGACTTGCCGGCGTTGCAGACGTGCAGATAACTTCTCGTTCGACGAGGTATCTCGTGCTTTTTCACAGCGTGCTGTCGTTCTTTTTTAACACCGCTATTTTGGCTATGAGTGTCAATATTATTGCGGGATTGAATGGATAGGATTCTGTCTCAGCGGTCAATGGCGTTGAGTTACCTTAAAGTTATCAGTCAAGAGATACTTTGAGATGAGAGTTTTAATAACTGGCTTTGAGCCAAATGATGATGGCTTAAATGCGTCAGAGTTAGTTGTGGTGTCGTTACGCGATCGTCCCACTCCAGAGCTTAGTCAGTACATTGATTACATTGACTTCAAGATTATGCCTGCTAATACCAACATCCTGGGGAATGCAGTCAATGAAACTCTCAAAGCGCTTTCACCAGATATTTGTATTGGAATCGGTCAGGCGCGGGGTTACAACAAAATAGCTATAGAGCGAATGGCAAAGAATTTAAGATACTTCGTAACTTTGGATAGAGCCGGCAACGCACCCAAGGGAGAGCCAATTGTCCCCAATGCTCCTGTTGCCTATTGGAGTTCTCTAGCAGATCGAGAAGGTCTGTTTTCCCTGTTAGAAAGCCATAACATTCCAACTAGGATTTCAAGATTTCAAATGATGGTGGAACTCATCTGTGCAATCAAGCTTTTTATCACTTTCTGCATTGGAGGGAGATTCACAATTCCGATATGAAGGTAGGTTTTGTTCACATTACAGCATTGCCGGAGCAAGTCATTAAATACTGGTCAGAGTCACCGTTTATGCCAATAGAGATGACTCGTCAAGCTCTGTCATTAATTATCAGCAGGCAAATTCAGTCTATCGATCCAATCTGACGTAGTTCTTCCACGGCTTGCTCAATATTATTCACGACTAACTCAACTTGCAGATGGGCAATATCGCAATAATAGTTAAGTGCTAATTGCTAAGTTTAAGTAGTCCAACTCTCAGGAAGCTCACTTACATCTTCTAGTAGGAAGTCAGCGTACACCAATATTCGGACATCATCGTAGAGATCATAAAGAATACGTTTACGGGCACCAGATTTGTCCCACGGTTGAAGATCGGAGTCTAGCTCACAGAAACCAACCCAATCGTACCCCTCTTGCTGTAATTCTTCAGATTTAACTATCACAGCGGCTAAAACTGCTAAATCAAATGGCTTAAGGGATATATCCATTGCACCAATAGATACTTGGCGCTCCAGCATAGGTTCTGACAGCGGAAAGACGTTGAGACTAGGATGTTTCGCTAATTCATCCAATCGTTCTGAAACTTTCACTTTCGTCAGTTCATTTGCGACTAATCCATCAAATTGAGCAAATACCTGATATGCTGCATCAGCCTCATCAGGAGTCACTCGCCCTTCATCTCTTGCCCATTTAATAAATTTGCGTAAATCATCAGAGCGAGAACGTGGGGAAAATCGTCGAGGTACAGTTTCTCGTGCTTCTGCAAGGCATATTGCAGGCACATATAGCTTAAACTCACCAGCCTGAGCACGTTCAAGCAACTGAATAGCCTGTGGACTTTGTAAGTATGCTGGAGCAATAACATCCACTACCCAATTTGTCTCAACTAAAACTGCCTTGGGCTTCACCTTGCAACCTTGCTCCATCTAGGGCCACCAGCTCTCACTTCGCCAATTTGCAGAAGACTCATTATTGATTCACTAAGTAGATTTCTTAAGTCACTTGGGAAGTTCTCCATACTAGCAGTCAGCTTTAGTTTCTCAAGCCATCGCTGAACTTGCGATTCAAACTCAATAGCAGGGTTTCCTTTCCATTGCTCATCTGCCGATGGCAGCAAATAATGGGGAAGTTTCGCTTCACCAACTACATAAATTGACTCACCATTGTACTTCTCCAAGGAGTCGCGGAGGAAAATCACACGATCGCCCGCTACGACAAGTCCAACTGAACAACCAATAGATGCCATAGTGTGTTTAAGCTGTTCAATAGCGTTTTTAACACTGATACTGATGTCTTTGAGCTTTACCTCAACGATTATCAGATATTCTCCATCTGGGCTGGTCACAATAATATCTGGTTGGGAAGTTTTCATCATGGCATTAGCTCGCAGCGAATTTATTTGCTATGTAGTAAATTATTTTTATGGATAAGCGATCGCACATTTGTCGATCGCAGCTAAGCCCTTAATATCACCTAGCAGCCCTAATATAGCGAATTATCAATTGTCCGTGACTCGAATTCGCATTCCTCGAATGCAGGGACGACCACCACACTGACCGGGGGTTTGGGTAATGCGAGTTAACAAGCCAGTCGTTGAGTTCATCAGGGGTTGCCTGCAAGTTGCTTGGTTTGTCTCTATTTTACCGAGTAATCATGTCCAAACGTTATTTTTGCCTCAATCCTCATTTTGCGTACCAAGTCGAAGTCATTACGAGTATGATTTAACAAGAAGCAAAAAAGAGAGCCGCCATGAGGATAGAAGCAATACCCCTCAACCAGATTCGCCGCCCCTTGCCGCGAGTCAACGACCAAACTAAAGTAGCCGCCCTCATGGAATCCATCCGCGAGGTAGGTTTAAACGAACCGATCGACGTGCTAGAAGTAGATGGCCAGTATTACGGGTTTTCCGGCTGCCACCGGTACGAAGCTTGCCAGCGCCTCGGTTTAGAGACTATCCGCTGCAAAATCCGCCGAGCTCCCCGTGCTGTGTTGCAGATGCACTTAGCCTGAGCAATTCACGACAGGCAAATATTCGATCGCCCAAACCTGTCAAACCTATCTCAGATGTTCGATCGACAATCACTACTAACAAGCTAAAAACCTATGACTACCAACAACCACAAACAACATCTTTACCCGACCCGCATCGATATGTCAGCCGCCACCCGCACTCAAGTAGTCGGGCTGCTCAACGCCACGCTAGCCACCACTCTGGACTTAAAAACTCAAGTCAAGCAAGCTCACTGGAACGTCAAAGGCATGGACTTCTACCAGTTGCACTTGCTGTTTGACGAAATGGCGGGAGAACTAGAAGAATACGTCGATACGGTTGCCGAACGGATCACAGCTTTGGGCGCTTTAGCTGTAGGAACAGCCCGCACAGCCGCCGCCGATTCGATCCTGCCAGAATTTCCTTTCGACATCCTAGACGGCAAGGAATACGTCACTGCTTTGACCGATCGCTACGCACCCTATGCCAAACACCTGCGAGTGGCGATCAACAAAGCAGGCGAACTCGGTGACGCTGACACCGCCGACTTGTACACCGAAATTTCGCGGACAATTGACAAGCGTTTGTGGTTCCTAGAAGCGCATTTGCAAGGTTCTGCCACAACTGCAACCGCAGCCGCCCGCGAACAAGTTGCCGTAAAATAGCTACTTCTCTTGTGGGGCGTTGCTCCTAGTCGGCCACAGGCAAGATGCCTGTGCCACAAAAACTCTGATGGGGCGGGCCGAAAAGCCCGCCCCAAAGATGTATTTCCTTAAGGCTCCCGACAGTTTACGATCGAGAATATGTCCATTTATTAATTTGGATGAATTTTTAGTGACCGCTAATATTCCCGATTATTCTCTTCAACTGCAACGCCTGATGCAACAAGCCGGGATTTCGAGCGATCGAGAACTCAGCCAAAAAGCAGGAGTTCCCGAACTTCAGCTCAGCCGTCTGCGGCGCGGCTTAGCTTTGAAAACCAGAGCCGACATCCTGCTCAAAATTAGTCAAGCTTTGCAAATTTCCTTAACCGAACTGCTCGCAACCTTGACCCCAGACTATGTAGAGTTAGAACCGCCCGCACCGACAGCCCTAGAACAAGAATATCAGCGCCTCCAAGCTTCGATCGCACAACAGCGATCGTCTTTGATGCAGGAATTCCAACTTGCCAGCGTGCAAATTTTAGAATCTTGGATGTTGCAGTGGCCGACGGCTGCCAGCAAAGCTCAGGAAAATCACCATTTGCCAGCCCAGAAACTGCTGCCGTTGCTGCGCCCCGTCGAGCAGTTATTGCAGCATTGGGGCATAGAGTCGATCGCCCCAGTCGGAGCCGAGATTCCCTACAACGGGCAACAACACCAACTCCTCGAAGGAACAGCCCAGCCCGGAGAACCCGTCAAAGTCCGCTACACAGGCTACACACAAGGCGACAAACTCCTCTACCGCGCCAAAGTTAGCCCAGTTTGATTAATAGCAGAAGGTATTCGGCAGAACAAAGATTCTCCCCCTCTCAACATTCACTCCCGGCGAAGCGCTGCGAGTCTGATCAGCGTTCCGATCCGCGACGATCACCATCTCTTGCACTCAAAAATATTCTCCCGCTCTGGGACTTTCCCTTTCTCTTATTTGGATCGGAGTCCATCTCGCAGCTATACTAGCCTAGTCTGGCTAGAAATTCTGACATTCCCACCGCAAAATATGAGTCCTGTAGTTAAAATTATTCAGCCCTCTGGCATTTTAGACGGCACCAAGGCAAGTCAATTCCGCCAAGAGATTAGCGACCTAGTGGAAGCGGGAGCCGATGTGGTATTGATAGACTTCACTGATGTGACATTTATGGATAGTTCTGGTTTGGGCGCTTTAGTCTTGGCGCTCAAAACAGTCCGGGCCGCTGGGAGTCAATTAGTTGTCTGTTCTATCAACGAGCAAATCCGCATCTTATTTGAACTCACCAGCATGGATCGAGTTTTCGAGATATTTCCGACCCGCGATGCTTTTAATAGCAAAATTCTCTCAACTAACTAAATCTTTGGGCTGCTGCCTTCTTGCTATTTTGTCGCAGATGCAATGCAAGAAGTCAGCTAGCCAAAGTTTACCTTGAGTAAAGACCAATCATCATCAAAAACTGCTTTAGCGTTCAACTTTTGAATGTAGTTCAAAACCAGCTCTAACTGGTCGGCACTTGCACCGTTGTAAGCTGCTAACAGGTCGATGAAAGGGTCAAGCCCCCAGATATTGCCGTCAGGTTGGTGGATCTCGTATACCCCGTCGCTAAAGATGTAGAGAGTGCTCAAATCCTCGACATCGCAGCAATTATCGACATAGGGGGCGTCGGGGAACATCCCGACCGGCATTCCGGGGGTTTTTAATCGCTGGATTTTAGCCGTGCTCGCAGGGGACTGGGAAATCAACACGGCCGGTGGATGGCCGGCGCTGGCGTAAGTTAGCTGGCGAGTAATGCGGTTGTAAACGCCATACCAGATGGTGAAATATTTGTCATTTTGGTAGCTCATCTGGAAGGTGGTGTTGAGGGCCCGCAAAACGTCGCTAGGTTTGTAGTAGTCAATGTTGGGGAGTGTGCGCGATCGCAGCAAATTTAGCACGGCCACCGAAGGCAGGGCCGCCCGCAAACCGTGACCGGCTACGTCGAGCAAGTAAATCGCCAAATAATCGGCATCTAGCCAGTTGTAGTCGAAGCAATCTCCCCCCAACTGCCGGGAGGGAATGAATTTTGCCTCAATGCTGAAAGGTTCCGTCATCGGATCTGGCAGCAGCGATTGCACGTACTCGGCCGCCTCGGCTAATTCTGCTTCCAGATTTTGCTTGGCTATTTTTAAATCTCGGCTGAGTTGGTGCAGCCTCAATCCGGCGCGTACTCTCGCCTGTAATTCGTTGAGTTCGATCGGCTTTGAGATAAAATCGTCGGCACCCGCGTCGAGCCCTTTGACTCGATCGGCGATCGAACCCAAAGAAGTCAACAAAAAGAATTGTGTAGTTGACAGATCGGGATCTGCCTTAACTCGACGGCAAACATCAATGCCGGTCAAGCGCGGCATGATCCAATCGCAAATTATCAGGGCCGGACGCAATTTTTGCGCCTGGGCTACACCGTCTTCGCCATTGCTTGCTACTGTTACTTCGTAACCCTGTTTTTTCAGGGTTCTTCTCAGCAGTTCTTGAACAGCCGTATCATCGTCAATAACCAGAATTTGAAACATGGGCACTTAGGTACTACAAGTTTTTCAAGGTCTGGGGGTCATTTAAAATATATCCTGTCAGCGCCCTTGTCTGAGATTGAGTATAGTTTATTGGCATCGCTTTCGAGGTAATTGCTTTTGAGAGCGGGTCGTTGAGTTCAATTTACGTTAAAATTTGATAGAAATTTGGCGCGATCGAACTTCACTCAGTTTATACTCAGAATATAAATTTTTATAGATTTTTATTTGCCACAGGCGCTGGTTGACATGGAAGTGCTATTTATGGTATAGTGACTCACCGATTAGTGGATTAGACATTGATCGACGGCCCACCAAAGCTAGTATCCTCAAACTACCATTCAATTTTGCCGCCGTTGTATTTTGTCTCAGGGTATTTTTTCTGGTTGTATTTTGCCCACCGGCCGATGAAGAACTTCTGTGGTGAGCGTGATTGAATTAAAGGGTTCCGAAAAGTTGCCGATGCTAAAAAAAGCGGATCTTCAAGTCAATACAGGTCTGAATGGATTAAGCTGGGTTTTGTCGTGGTTTGCACAATTGTACGAGTCGCGAATTCCTACAAGTGTGTGGATACGGTGTCAGTTGGCTTTGGCTGAGGGCTTTACGAATGCGGTGCGTCACGCCCACAAGGGCAAACCAGCGGATTTGCGTGTTGACATTCAGGTGGCGGTGTTCGCTGAATCTTTAGAGATTAAAATTTGGGACTCGGGCGATCCGTTTGATTTAGAGAAAAAAATCAAAGATATTTCGGAAAAAGTCGATATTCACTCTCCGGGCGGGCGGGGCCTAAAATTGATCAAAGACATCGCAGACAGTATGAGTTACGAGAGAACGGCTGATGGACGGAACTGTTTGTCGATCGTCAAAAATTATTCGCCCTGTATCGACGATCGAAAATAACACTAATATTTTTAGCGGGTAAGGGTTGAGGGCTACCCTCAACACTTCCTTAAGAACCGTGCGTGACTGTTAAGCTGCGTATCAGTCCCTATTGGCTTAGATTTTCTCAAACGGTTCACAGGCGGGGATGAGGCAGAAGTCTGATTTTTTATTTGAGCAGATTAGTTTGCTTCTAATCTGGGTAACATTAACGAGAGAGCGGATTAGCTGGAGAACCAATGCGAAAAAGGATCGTAAAAATATTATCATTCAATAATAAACGATTCCCAAAAACATCATTACCATAATTATATTGCTTACTTTGCCAATTGAGGGATAGGGTGGGACTGTTATACTTATTTTCCAGTTGCCAACTTACACTAGCACCGTAGAGCGATCGAGTGGAGTTTTGATCGATGGGGGCGATATAACCAGACAGAGTGAGAGTGCTTAGAGGACGGATGGTTAACTCAGCGAGTAAGCGATTGTCGTAGGAATTGGGTAGGATATCACCAAAATAGTTGGTCAAACCCAGAGAAACAATTCCCCAATTCAGGCGAGCGCTAAGGGCAACTTCACTAGCGGGTGAAATACTAACTACATCACCAATTCTTGTTTCTTGATCGAGAGCATAATTGAAGCCAGTTGATAAGGTTAAATTTGCCCGCCTACTGAAGCGAAATGTTTTAGCTACACTCCCCCAAATTTGGCTGTAATAATCGCGATCGGGGTTGAGATAACCAATCGCACCGCCGCGAAAACTCCAATTGTTTAGCGTGTTTCTCGTGTAATCAGCACCGACGTATAGTTTGGGCTTTTCTGAAGCAATCACACCCGTATAGTATCGCAGGATATCTTCACCTCCCGTCCAGTTTCCGGTAAAGCTGAGATGAGGATAGTAAGAGCTTTTTTCCCGATAAATACTTTCTCTAACAAAGTTGACATCTTGCTGTAAAAAACTAAGTAAACTTGGGCATAAAAATTCTGCAAATTGGCAGTAGAATACTGATTTTGGTTAACCGCAGAGAATAACTGTACATTGGTATTTGCTCCACCTTCTGCACCAGCACCGACAAGGGTGACTTGTGGCCCTGTTGGATCGTAAAAGATTCGACCATCTTCAAAAGCGCGATCGATCACGGGAGAAAGACCGAGCCAAAGGCTGTTATAATTCGCTTTAGGAACTTGATTTAAGCTGGTGACATTAGGCGTTAAACTTTCTGCGCGTCCGATTCCGGCGGAATATATCGTAAAACTACTGCTGGGTAAACGAGTATTATTAGCTGCTAAAAATAAGTTGCGGTTGATATTAGTATTAACGGGATTTTTACTGCCTTCTAGGTCAGGAATGACATCTGGTAAAAATTGCGCCCCCGCTTGAATTGCCGTATTTAGCCAGCGATTTTCATCATCAACAAAGAGAGTAAATCCTCGAATAGTCCGTCCTAAAACGGCTTCTCGATCATTGGCTTTAACAACTTGACGAACTCGGGAAACAGTACCTGCAATCGTATAGTCATTTTCTTCTTTTCTCTCAACTTTTGTTTTTTGGGATTGGCTGTTTCCCGCATAAGCACCCGAATTGGGAAAATAAAAATCGACGCCAATCGGTTGACTGCTGGTTCCGCCTTGAAAGCCTGGAAGCTGCATAAAAGCCAAAGTTTCCGGTTTGACAACCTCCCCAACCTGAGACGTTTGAAAGACGCGGGTAGGTACAAAAAACTCTGGATTTATACTATTGCGATCGACAACTAAACCTGGGGTATAAGTACATTGTTGGTCACTGGGAGTGTTGGGAAAAATACAAGCCGCCGTTAAACTCATTTGAATTTCTAACCCCGTCATGGTTTGGGGTGCGGTAGTTGTGGTTGTAATTGTTCGTTCTAGGGGAACAGTCCGCAGTTGCAAATAAGTGCCTTTTTGGTCTACTCTATAAATATTATTTCGGCTTAAGCTTTCAATAACTCGACTGTTAAGTCTGAGAGTGCCATTAAAAAAAATATCGCTGTCTGTGGTGGCAGCAAAAGTCCTGAAACCACTAAACTCCCATTCGGTTAGATGGCTGATGGGAATGTCATTGAGAAGTAAATTGGTCGTGAATGGGCTAATTTTTTCGTCTGGAGCGATGCGAGGTGGAATAATGTAATCGGGGTCAGTAGATGGCGCAGAAGGTTGGGGCAATCCGTTAGGATTATTAGTTGATGGGGGTTTTGTGGGTTCAGGTTCCGAGGCTAAATTTGGGGATGAGGGTTTTAGGTCAGTAGCATGAGTAGACCAGTTTGGTGTTTCTGATAAAGAGGTGGCTTGTGGAAGGTCGGAAACACTTGGAACGCTTCGAGGTGGAATAATGTAATCGGGGTCAGTAGATGGCGCAGAAGGTTGGGGCAATCCGTTAGGATTATTAGTTGATTGGGGTTTTGTGGGTTCAGGTTCAGGGGCTAAATTTGGGGATGAGGGTTCCTGGTTTGTAGCATCAGTAGACCTGTTGGTTGTTTCTGATAAAGAGGTGGCTTCTGGAAGGTGGGAAACACTTGGAGGGATGCGAGGTGGAAGAATGTAATCGGGGTCAGTAGATGGCGCAGAAGGTTGGGGCAATCCGTTAGGATTATTAGTTGATTGGGGTTCTGTGGGTTCAGGTTCCGAGGCTAAATTTGGGGATGAGGGTTCCTGATTTGTAGCATCAGTAGACCTGTTAGATGTTTCTGATAAAGGGGTGGCTTGTGGAAGGTCGGAAACACTCACAGCAGAGGAATCCAGTTGATTGGATGTGTCGAGTAAATCGGAGCGAGTTTCTGCTAAGGCTGGGGTTGAGTAAGCGATGCTAAGGAGAGTTAAACCGACGAGAATACTACTATTGTATGCTGTTGATAGGAGCGCAGTAGGATTAGCGATATTTTTTAGGAAGTTAATTATCATTAGAAGCGCGGCAATTAGGGATTAAATATATCACTTAATACAGTGATTCAACCCTGAGATCCTGATGATTAAATAACAATTAAATCTCTGGCTTTAATATTATATAGCAATCCTTGCAGGAGTCGTAAACTTTTTACCCCCAACCCTCCCCTTATCAAGGGGAGGGAGTAAGAAATTCACAAATGATTTAGGATTGCTATAGCG
>JARCMA010000539.1 GCA_030248405.1 Microcoleus sp. MP8IB2.171 | reverse complement strand
TCAGCAGATATTTTTTGCGTCATGATTTATACTCTACCATGCTGTGTCTAGATTGTGAACCTTTTTTTGCTGTTACCCCTATTTATTGAGCGGATACGACAAAAGTTTCTTTCCTATGCGGAATTGGAGGAACAGGGGGAATTAGATCGCCAGCGTGCAGAACGTTTAGCAGCAAAACTGCGCGAATTGAACATCGATCCTGATAGCATTTAAGCCACCAAAACCGATAAGAAGTGTTACGTTAGTAGTTAGTTGTGTCGATCGCACAGAAAAAAAAATGCCTGAACTACAAACCGATACATACCAAGACCTCGACCCGCAAGTCCTCTCAAAGCCCGTTGTTGTCGGTCTGGAAGAGGTAACAAAAGTTTACGGGATTGGCGACCTGGAAGTTCGCGCCTTAAACGGCGTCAGCTTGACGGTAAGACAAGGAGAATATTGCTCGATTATGGGCGCATCGGGTTCTGGCAAATCTACAGCCATGAATATTATCGGCTGTCTCGATCGACCTACGAGCGGCAGTTACTACTTAGACGGCGTAGATGTCGCCCAAATGCCGGAAGCAGAATTAGCCGGAATTCGCAATTTAAAATTAGGTTTTGTCTTCCAACAATTTCACCTGTTAGCTCAATTGACAGCATTAGAAAATGTCATGTTACCGATGGTTTATGCCGGCATTCCTGCAGCAGAAAGACGGGAACGGGGAGTAGAGGCTTTAACGAAAGTAGGCCTGGAAAATCGCCTGCAAAACAGACCGAATCAACTATCAGGAGGACAGCAGCAGCGCGTAGCCATCGCCAGGGCTATTGTCAACCGTCCTGTATTGCTGCTGGCTGACGAACCGACTGGTGCATTGGATACAAAAACTACTCAAGAAGTAATGGATATTTTTACAGAATTCAACGAAAGCGGCATGACTGTTGTTATGGTAACGCACGAACCGGAAGTGGCGCGCCAAACTCGTCGCGTTGTCTGGTTCCGCGACGGTCAAGTTATTCACAATAATCTCGATCCGGCAGAGCTTTCTCACGCAGTATTTTAGGGAAGTCGGCGATTGAAATCGCGTCTACACAAACAATGTCCGCCGACGCGGACTGAATAAAATAAGGCAATTTTCACGAATTTTGTTCAACCTGCGGAGGCAGGTTTTGTTTGTATAGACGCGGTTTCAACCGCCCTGTCTTTTTAATGAAAAGCATTCGGAAAAGCAGCCCAAACTCGATCGACAAAATCTCGAAGTTGCCGAGAAGCGATCGCACCATCCTTTTTCTCAGCATCCAGAGACTGCAACTGACTCAACAGTGAAATAACCTCCGTATCCACCGCCGCCCGAAACAAACTTAGCGGCCAAAGCAAATCAGCACCATCCCGCAAATCGGATAAAGTGTATTCTTCCGGCCACCGATCCGATAAATCCTTCCCCGACACTAATCCAACTAACATTAAAGGGCGCACCCAACAAATTTGACGTGCCTCAACCACTTGAATTACCTCTGAATGCAGGCACGCATCTCCACATTCTAAACTGACAATTTGACCGGGTTTAAAGTTCAAAGCACAATCCATTAATACTGGCTCTTAATACAGATATAACCAATAAAAATAAGTGGTGTCGCTCTCGACAGCACCAAACAATATTATATCACAATTACTTATTCCTTCGGTCAACTGCCAACTATCAACTATCAACTGTCAACTGCCAACTGCCAACTGCCAACGGTCAACTTTCATCCAGATTTTTAAGAGCCATTTCGAGTTCAGCCGTCAACAATCGTGCTTCTTTTTTACCGCCGCCACCATTGGCATAATCCGCCACGGAAATCGGAGAACCGATCGCAATTTTCACTTGACAACCCCATCGAGGAATGCGCGGGCGATAGCGGATACTCATCGGTACAATTTTCACACCCAAACCCGGTGTGCTCAACTCTGCTTGAATTGCCAAACGCGCCAATCCCGGCTTAATCGGGTGAACTTCGCCATCCTGAAAAATGCCGCCTTCGGGAAAAATCACCAACATTTCCTTGTCGAGGAGTAGTTCCACCCCATAACGGAGACTGCCAATTGCCGGATGCTTGAGATCGACAGCAAACCCCCCCAAATGTCTGATGAACCAACCTTGCAGTCCTTTGACCTCATCAGCAGTTACCATAAACCGCAAATCGCGTCCAGTCACCTTCTGTCCAGTTGAATAGGGCATCATCAGGGCATCCCACCGAGAACGGTGCGTAGGGGCTAAGATGACAGGCCCGTCTTTCGGCAAGTGCTCCTGTCCGGTTACCTCAATCTTGCCAAAATGAAACGGTAGGACAACATAGTGACCTAGCGGATAGAGCAAGGAGGTTAACCAAGGAGAAACGCGAGAGGTATTAGATGCTACCTTGGCAGGCATTGGCTTCACTAGAGATGATTTACTGGACTCAACGGCGATCGTGGCAGTATGGCGCATGGCAGTTAACCTGCTTTATCGATATATAAAGTTTAAGGATATGTTGTTTAGCAAACTTTTAATCTTTCGATGGGGACACTTTGGCTAGTGGCATTTTGCTTTTCGCCGGCGGAAAGGGCCCCACAACTTAATCTGTTAGAGGCTTGCACCGAGGTCAAGCCGACAGCAGTCAGGAGCCAGATCGATCGGGCAATTACTTATTATTTCAGTTAATATAGCCAAGTTCGATTAAACATTGTCGATCGAGAATAAAAAAGTTAACAGGTTAAATTTTCCGGCGGGCTTCAAACCAAGACAGCAACTGCGATCGACAAACAGACTCCATAATACCGCCTAGCACCTCCAATCGGTGACACGAAGGCGCGCTATCTGGAATATTAGCCACCGTCCGAATTGTGCCAGTTTTCGGGTCATCTGCACCATATACCAGTAGACCGATCCGAGCTTGGACGATCGCACCAGCGCACATTGGGCAAGGTTCCAGCGTTACGTAGAGCGTGCATTGGTTAAGATGCCAGTCTTGCAAAACTTGGCCTGCCGCCCGCAAAGCCAAGATTTCAGCGTGAGCAGTCGGATCGCAATCTCGCTCTCGCCGATTTTGCGCTTCGGCAATCAATGTGCCAGTACCGTCAACAATGGCAGCACCAACGGGTACTTCACCAGCATCACCGGCTGCTTGTGCCAGTTCCACAGCCCTAGTCATCCAGCGTTTGTGAATAAAATAAGTAGTATCACCAATAGACAATGGCTCAGTTTTAGAATTCACGTCATACCTACGTCACAGAAAAACTTAAGATCGAGAAAGAAAGTTACATTACAGCTTAATAGAAAGTCATTTTTAATTATGGACACCACCACGATCACCACTGAAGTTGTTGAGCTGTTGTGCCGCATTAGCCGGCAAAAGCTGCGCGAACAAGATATCACTCCTTTGGTAGTGTTTCTGACTGCTCTGATTTCCATCCTGCGCGGAGTCATGATTATTGACAGGACGATCGCAGTTGAAGAAGAAGAACGGCTACAAAAGACTCTCAAAGCCTTTGCCAGCGGCGACCGCGATCGGGTAGAACTAATTCAGCGCCTTGTCAAAGGAGTATCCAAACAGCAGGTTTACTTCAACCCCACGGAATTGCTAACCCTGACAGCTTTGTTCTCAGAATCAGAAAAGCTGTTGCTCATCGGTTCCGGCTACGAAATGTCAGCAGCCGACGGACACATCGACCTGCGGGAGCAAATGTACTTACAGTCGATCGCAAATCGGCTCGGCCTCGACTCCAGACACATTGCAGTCATAGACACTTTATTTACTAAAGAAGGAACCCTCGACTCAGAAGCTTTTGCCGAAGTTCAAGCTTTACTCGCTCCCAGCGAATTCGAGTCCCGCGATCCGGTATTTGCCAAAGCAGCAAAGCACTTGCTGGGTATTTTACTCCGCAAATAATCCAGCGCATATAATTTTTGGGGCAGTAAAAGTAGTGAGGAGTTCGAGGATTTGACGCTTTTTCCATTTGAGACGGGACTTGCGCGCTCTTACCCTCAAAAACCGGGTTTCTGCCTAAGTCCCGCTTTATTTTTTTGGCAAGAGTCGATCGACCCTGGTATCCCATTGAACCGAATCAATCTAAAATCTAAAAGCGACTTGTCGCTGCCTTGATTGACTCAGCTCGGTCTCAAATCTAAAATTGATTGATTATGCAAATTGAATGGCAAACCGCCAAAACTTACGAAGACATTCTCTATCACAAAAGTGGTGGCACCGCCAAAATTACCATCAATCGACCTCACAAACGGAACGCTTTCCGTCCCAAAACCGTGCAGGAACTGTGTGATGCCTTTACTGATGCCCGCGAAGACACAAAAATCGGCGTTGTCCTTTTCACCGGTGCGGGGCCTCATACAGACGGTAAATACGCCTTTTGCGCCGGCGGCGACCAAAGCGTGCGGGGTTCGGCGGGATATGTAGACGAAGGTGGCATACCTCGCTTGAACGTGCTCGACTTGCAGAAGTTGATTCGCTCGATGCCCAAAGTTGTAATTGCTTTAGTTGCAGGCTACGCAATTGGAGGGGGTCACGTTCTGCACTTAATTTGCGACTTGACGATCGCTGCTGACAATGCTATTTTCGGACAGACCGGCCCCAAAGTCGGCAGTTTCGACGGTGGTTTCGGAGCTAGCTATCTCGCCAGAGTCGTCGGCCAGAAAAAAGCCAGAGAAATTTGGTTTTTGTGTCGCCAGTACAGCGCGCAGCAAGCCCTAGAAATGGGTTTAGTCAACTGTGTCGTACCCGTGGAACAACTCGAACTCGAAGGGATGCAGTGGGCTGCGGAAATTCTAGAAAAAAGTCCGATCGCGATTCGCTGTTTGAAATCTGCTTTTAATGCCGATTGCGACGGTCAAGCCGGTTTGCAAGAACTGGCGGGAAATGCCACCTTGCTGTACTACATGACCCAGGAAGGCGCCGAAGGAAAACAAGCCTTTTTGGAAAAACGGCAACCTGATTTTAGTCAATATCCTTGGCTGCCATAGCGGGATGGAGAAATCAGTTTTTTTTATGCGCTCATATTAAAGTAGATGCTGCTGATTTTTATGAGTTAGTAAAGCCAAATGCACCCGATCGTTCAAAAGTGTCAGTATTGATGCCAGTTTCCAAAAAGGATGAAACTGCTTTGCCAGATGCAAACCATGATAGCGATCAGTGATTCCCCAATCGAAAATCGAAAATGGTATTAGCTATCC
>JARCMA010000538.1 GCA_030248405.1 Microcoleus sp. MP8IB2.171 | reverse complement strand
GCACTTCCGGCTGCTATGAGGTACACAGACAGTATCGAAAGTTAGGACAGGAAAGGGATACGAGTAAAACTGTGCTTCATAATAGCCGGAAGTGCTGTAAGTGCGAAATAGAAAAACCCGTCCCTGCACCTGACCGCCCGACTATCGGAGTTGACATCGGCATCAAGACGCTAGCAGTCTGTTCCAACGGTCAAGTCTTTGACAATCCAAAGGCTTACCGTCGGATGAGTCGCAAGATGAAACGCCTACAACGGCGCGTCAGTAAGCGAGTCAAGGGTTCCAAGAACCGGAAGAAAGCCGTCTCGAAGCTAGCTAAACTGCACTTAAAAGTGTCCAATATCCGAAAAGATGCTATCCACAAGCTGACAACTTACCTCGCCAAGAACCACGGCGAAGTCAAAATTGAAGACTTGCACGTCAAGGCATTTTTAAAGAATCACAAACTTGCTGGTGCAGTCGCGGATTGCGGAATGTACGAATTCAAACGTCAACTCGAATACAAAACCCAAAAGTTTGGCTCTAAGTTGACGCTTGTGGATCGATTTTTCCCGAGCAGTCAAATCTGTTCAAGTTATTGCAATCATCGGCACAAGATGCCGTTAAAAGTCCGAGTGTTTGAATGTCCCAACTGCGGAAACGTACAATACCGTGACTTGAATGCAGCTAGAAATATAGAACGTTGGTTTGAAGGTATTTGTGTACCCGAACGTTCAGAATTGGCGGTGAGTTCCACCGTGGCAGCCTGCGGAGTAGACAAACCCGACAACAGGCACTGTTGTCGCTACGAAAGAAACAGGAAGTTAACACTCCCGGCTACCTATGTCCAGCTAAGTCTAGACTTGGGTAGCTTTGGGTAAGTTTAATGGAACGGAAACCGAAAATTTGTTTAAATAGCTTGGCGAGAAACTCGTTTCTCAAAATGAGCCTGAGTCTGCTGCAACAGTTGTTCGCGACTATCTTTAGCGGTGGTAATGGTAGGGAGCAAGTTGCGAGCTTGTAACGTCATGTGAAGCTGTAGGTGTGCTACGTACTCACTGACATCTTCGCGAAGAGAGCAAGCCGGGTACTGTTTTAAAGTAGAGTTCAAAGTGTTCTCCTGCTTTGAGTTTGTAGTATTTTCAAATAATAATAGAGAATATCATGGTCTATTTCTAACTGTGTACTCCGTAATGAAGTTTAACCTTTGGACTGCTTTTTTGTTACAATTATTTACCAAGATTTCTTACCTATCAGGAGTCGATCGCCATGCAGTCTCAAGCAGTTGTAGGACAAAAGCACACCTTAAGTACATTTGTCAATAGCACCACCCAAACAGCCGCCTACCTCGACATCGGGTGCGGCAGACCCTTATTGATGCTGCACGGTTTCTTAGGAGAAAAGACTTGCTGGCTGCCGTTAATTGAGTTATTGCAATCTCAGTTTCGGTGCATCAGTTTAGATATGTTGGGTTTTGGAGAATCCAGCAAACCAGAAATCCGCTATGACGTAGCTGTAGAAGTTGCTTTTGTCCGGCAAGTTGTAGAACAACTAAATATCGAACCCTGCTGCATCATCGGACATTCTTTTGGCGGTTGGGTAGCATCTGCATATTCCCTCAAATATCCTAATTCTGTTAGCAGTTTAGTGTTAGCAGCACCAGCCGGAATTCGGGACGACAGTTTTTGCGGTCAATACGATGCTTTGCGGCCACTGCTTTGGAAAACCCCAGCCGTTGATTTGGCCTTGCAGTTGGCAAAACCTTTTGCGAGTTTAGCTGGAAAAAGTGAGAAATTGCAGCAAATTTCTGGGTGGCGCAGGGAGTTAATGTCTCAACCAGTAGCAAGGTCATTTTTAATGAGTCGGATGCGGCCGGAAGACGCAGTTGATACAGTAGAAAAAGAAATTCACAAATTGCAAATTCCTACCTTAGTTATCGCAGCAGATAGCGACGAAACAATTCCTCTATGGCACTGTGAAACCTACGCTAACGAGATACCGGGAGCAGAGTTAGCAATTATTCCCAATGCTGCTCACGGGTTGCCGCAAACTCAAGCTCAAATTATGGCGAAGTTGACTTGTAAATTTTTGAATAGTTAAGAAAAACTGTGCAAGAAGCCGAATCATAAAAATTGTGATAATCCACCAATTGAAAATAATTGTGTTTTAGTATACTACTTTATTAGGAAATACAGAATATATTGATTAGTGTATTGTACAATTTTTTTTATGGCTCTTAAATCTTGTGTCAGCAGGAGCTACAGACATTTAGTGGAGTCGGGGGTATTACCAATGGCAGCACTGAGCAACTACTTTAATCTGGAAGAAATTACGACAGCCAGAAAAATTAGTGCTGCGGTAATTAACATCAGCGGCCGCCAGCGAATGCTTTCCCAACGAACGGCTTTTTTTTGCATGAGGTTAGTTTGCTCTCAGAATGGGCTAGAAAGAGCCAAACTGCGGGTGAATTTGTTAGAGGCGATCGAGCTTATGGAAAAATCGCACCGCGACTTAATTAATACAGACAGTAGCATTAACTTAGTGAGTAGCTCTTCATCCACCGTTAAGGCAATGTATTTTGAGGCGCCGCTGTATCTAGACAAACAAATCCGCGAATATATCGATCGAATAAAAGCATTAGTGCAAGTTCCTGATGCCGAACTCATGCTGGAAAATCCCCATCTCCTGTACATTGTCGAAGCAGCGGGCGGCGACTTGCTAGAAGCTTTCGATGCCGTGGTGAGCCAATACCAGCAAGAAAGCGAAATCGAACAATTTGAAATCGACCTTAAACAAGTTGAACTTTATCAAGAAAGTTGTGCTGCTACCTCGAAAGCGGAAGCTCAAGCCGCCCAGCTTGATCGCGCACTTTGCGAACTAAAACAAACTCAAGCTCAACTCCTCCACAGCGAAAAAATGTCTTCGCTGGGGGCGCTAATGGCTAGTATCGTCCACGAAATTAATAACCCAGTTAGTTTTATTTACGGCAACTTGAGCCATGCCGCAATTTATACTCAAGATTTGTTGAACCTGCTGTGTCTCTATCAAGAATGCTATCCCAATCCCTGTCCCGAAATCACAGCTAAAATCGAAGAGATAGATCTTGATTTTCTAGTTGAAGACTTGCCTAAAGTTATCTCTTCCATGCGAATGGGTTCCAATCGCATTCGCGAAATTGTCAAATCTATGGGCAACTTTTCGCGAACCGATAACAGTAACATGACCATGTGCGATTTGCACGACAGCATTGACAGCACCGTGTTAATTTTGCGAAACCGTCTCAATTCTCAAATAGACCGTCGCGACATTCAAGTAATTAAAAATTATGGAAATTTGCCTCCTGTAGAGTGTTATTCAGGACAGCTAAATCAAGTATTTATGAATCTAATTACCAACGCGATCGATGCTTTGGACGATGCATCACAAAATGAGCCCTATGCTACGTTAAAAATTTCGATCACCACAGAATTAGCTGGGCCCGATCGCGTGAGAGTACGGATTGCTGACACGGGAGTGGGAATGACACCACAGATAAAAGAGCGAATGTTCGAGCAGTTTTTCACTACCAAGGAAATCGGTAAAGGTACCGGTTTAGGATTGTCTATTGTCTACAAAATCTTAGTAGAAAATCACCGAGGAACGCTCAGGTGCGAGTCGGAACCCTGCAAGGGAACCGAGTTTATCATTGAACTGCCGATCCAGCAAACTTAAGCAATTTACTAATCATCCAAATTTATCTATGTTAACTGTGTGTGGCACGGGCGTCCCGTCTGTGTTAACTGTGTGTGGCACGGGCGTCCCGCCTATGTTAACTGTAATTAAAATTTACACATATCCTACGCTAATTCGAGCTTCAAAGTTGGCAACAGCTTTTCTAAATTTCTGAGAGATTTCTGTTGCCAAGGAATATCATTTGAACCCAATACCAAGAGTTGAATCGTTTTCTTTTTCCGGACGCTAATGACAAATTTAGACAGCATACTGATACCAGAACTGTTAACAAATTCCAATTGTTTTAGGTTCAAGGTAATAGTAGGCGGTTCGCCATTGGCGACCTCATCTAACAATTCGGCTATTGGTGCATACTCTGGAGGGCCGCTCAGGCTGAGTTCGCCTTGGAAAGTGACTGCGACTGATTCTGGATCGTACTGAATGCTGTAATCTTCACCTTTAATTTCTTGAATGCCCATTGTGATTTTGTTTCCTGACTAAAATATTCCGATCGCACAAGAGAGTAAATATTGAAATGCTAGAAGCTAGGGCGTTGCTTAATCAGGGTATGAAAAAAATAACTTGAAAATCCCCGATCTTTGTCGATACTGGTTTCTATGACTGGCATATTTAGCCTTTCATACCGTAAATCAGCAACGCCGAAACTAGACCCTAATTTGAACCACAGTCGTAACAATGATGGTATCACTATCTGGCCTGCGATCGAATTTCCAACCTATCTTAGCTGAATAGTCATTAATCATCGTCAGCAATCCCAATCCCGATGTGTCACTTTCCGATTCCGCATTCTTTTCAAGCTGCTGCAAATAAAGTTCATTTGGATCGGAAGCCATAATTTCTTGAATAAACTCCTTCAACTTATTTGCCCCTTGTTGATTGACACTATTACTGGCAAAAATTACCGCTGTCACCTCTATTTCACCAATAAAATGTATACCAAATCTGACCTTGTAATTGGTATCATCATTGTTGAATTTTATCGCATTTTCTAACAGTTCGTTGGCTACGTAGCTCACAGCTCCCTTGCTTTCTTTTATCCGTTTCTCGCTGCTAGCATCCTCCTCATCCACCGGTAGAAAGCTAGACAAATAATCGGCTACAAAATGAGCTGAAAGCCGGTTGTTGCGCCAGCGCTGTTTGATGGGGCGAGAACTGGGGGTAAATGTAAGTTCTAGGGAGTCGTGTTCAGGAGGAAATTCTTCAATGAATTCTCCAAAGATTTGTGTCATTGTTTTTAAGCTTCCAGATGTCATGATTTTTCGGCCTGCAATTGATGTATTAATGTCACTTCTGGGTGAATTTCCACACGCCATTCCAGTTAGCGGGAATACTATTTTCTAACAGCGATTGGGTGCGTTTTAGGTAAAGTTGACTGGGTTTGTCATCTGGATTTAGGGCTACTATCTGTTCAAAACAAACTAGGGCATTAGCAAAATTTCCCTGACAATATTGTTGGAGTCCCTCCTCAAATATAGGCAAAGTTTGAATTTTGAGCGATCGCACGGGTTCTACTTCAACATCTAACACCTCACAAACTGTAATGGCTTCTTGTCTACCTTTGACAATAGCCCGATCCAAAAAACGGATATGATACTTTTCGGGTTGACTCAAACGTTGTACCACATCTCCAGAAATTAATAAAGATACGCCATAATACTTAGTCAAACCTTCCAGACGAGCGGTGAGATTGACATGATCTGAGAGCGCATCGGCTTGCATCCGATTCGCGTCTCCAATAATCCCAACCATTGTATCACCCACATGGATACCAATGCCAATATTCAGCAGTATCTCCCCACTTATTTTACGGCTTTGATTGTATTTTTGTAACTGTTCCAACTTAACAATTCCTGCCTGAATAGCATCATCAACGCCATCGGGAAAAACTGCCATCACTCCATCTCCCATATACTTGACAATAAAACCGTTGTGCTTGCGAATTTCGGGACTAATTTGCTGTAAATAGTTATTGATGAAGTCAAAGTTTTCTTGAGGAGTCATTTGCTCCGCCATCGTGGTGAACGAACGCATATCGGAAAACATAATTGCCATCTCTTTGCTGACGTGATCTCCAAGCTGGAAATCAACAATGCTCTGCTTGCCGAGAAATTGGAGATATTCATCGGGAACAAAACGTCCGTAAGCCTGCAAAAGTTTCTCTAATTCTTGTTCCCGCGCTTTCACCGTTTGCACCATATGGGAAAATACCTGTGCCAGTTCTCCCAGTGCATCACTCCGCGTCGCCACCTCTGACAATATCTGGGGATCAAAGCTGTTGTTTTTCACAGCAATAGCTGCATCTATCACCTTTTTTACCTGGTGGATATAAGTCTGCATCTCTCGATTTTTATGATGGATCTGGTTTTCCAGATCCGTGGAGTGTTCCGTGATAATTTCTACTAAGGTTTCATAGCTATTTTTTTCATCTTCGGCTTCCTCAAGTTTTAGCATCAAATCCTGTAGCTGTGTCTTGAGTTCTTCTGGAGATTTAGATTCTGCTAAACTTAGTTGGGGTTTCATAATTTATCCTCCCGAATCAGGGATCGCAAAATTGTTTGACTCGCTCGCTGTAAATTATTATAACTTACACCGATCGATCTTGAAATCCGGTTGCTTCTGCGATGCTTCGCCACTCAATTTAAGAGCGAGGGTAGAAACCGGGTTGATGACCGTCAATCATAAATTATGCACAATATTTCCCTGTTGCTTCAATACTAGCAAAGTAATGTCATCAAATACCTTTTGTTCTCCAATAAATTCTCGCAAATCATCGATGGTGGCTTGCTTAATTTGTTCGGCGCTCAAATGCCAGTTTTGAGAAACCACTTCACAGAGTCTTTCGAGTCCATAGAATTGTCTGTTGATGTTTCTAGCTTCCGTGATGCCGTCAGTGTAGAGAACTACCCCGTCCCCCGGCTCTAAGTCTACTAAAACATGGCTCACCCAATCGGAAATATCCTCATCTAAGCCGATGGGAAATCCTAAATCCATCATGTCAATTCGTTCAATTTTACCCCCTCTTCTGACTACCAGAGTTTCCTCGTGTTGACCGCTAATACTAACTTTACAGTCTGCATAATTGAGGAGAGCTAGGGTCAAATTTTTGTCCGAGTTCATCCGCTGAAGATTCTTGTACAGGATGCGGTTGAGAGTATCTAAAAAACGCACAGGCTCAAGTTCTTGCATTTCCTGAAGAGTGCGGACAGCAGCTTGAGTCATCACCATCAAAATGCCGCTTTCTAATCCGTGTCCGGTGACATCACCAATGCAAATCGTGACCACCCCATTAGTACAAAGTACGTCGTAGTAATCACCGCCTACTTCCGAGGCTGGCTCCATAAATCCGGCAATATCTAAATCTTCAATGGCTGCGAGTTCAGCAGGTTTTGGCAGAATCAACTGCTGCATTTGTTTGAGCATATCGAGTTCGGAACTCATGCGGAGGTTTTCCGCTTTCAGGCGCTGGTTGAGAGCGGCAATTAGTTGAGTGGCTGTGGCGAGTTCTGAGGTGCGTTCTTTGACTTTATCTTCTAGAGTTTCAAAGGATTCTTGCTGTTGTCTCGCCATGCTGTTAAAGGAATTTGTTAAGGTTTCAATTTCCCAAATCCGGCTGGAATCAACGTTCTGGTGGAGATCACCACCTGCTAAAGATTCTGAAGCTTGAGCAATTTGATTCAGGGGGCGAGTAATCCAGCTAGCGGTGAAAATACCCACTCCAACAGAGACAATTAGAGCCATAATACACAGCAAAATTGTGTGGCGAGTGTTAGCATAAATTTGCGCCATAAAGTCCGCTTCAGGAACTACTACTACAATCAGCCAATTGAGACCGTACTTGTCAGTTAGCGGAGAAACTTGGATAAATTGCCGCTCACCGTTCAGCTCAAAGTCAAGTTGAACAGTTTGATCGATATCTTCCAAACGCTTGAAGCGTTCGAGCAGATAAACCACACTTTGACGCATCAGCGGGTTGCTGCTTTCCTGTGCTTTGATCCGCTTTGTATCTTTGCCTGTTCCCACCGAAAGAGGCTGTTCTTTAACCGAGGTGGCTATTAATTCACCCTGGGGTTCAATGATAAATACTTGACCGGAATTACCCACGCGTAAGGTTTGCAGGAAGTGGCGAATTTGATCTAGTCCCATCTGGCAAGTCAGCACGCCAATTAGTTTCCCTTCGCCATCATAATAGGGTAGACTCGCATTAATTTGCAGCGTACCGTAGCCAAAATTAATATAAACTTCACTCCAAGCTGCCTGTTTCTTCTCAACAACAACTGTGTAAAAAGGGCGCGTGCGAACGTCATAATTGGGCGTGGTTTTGTCAATCTTTGTGGGGTTTCCATCAGCGTCTAGGTTGTAATATATCAAGTCGCCACCCCCGGGAATCAGTTGCTGGACAAGCTGAGGTTGTTCAAGTCCAACCATCCGATTTACCCAACCCACACGCAGGTACTGACCTTTTTCGTTGGCAATTCCCGCGTGACCGATCGATTTAAATTGCAGAACTTGTTTCCAAAAATATGGTCTAGCTTGCTCCAAATCGTCAAAGTTCAACACCCCCAAAGGTAAAGCATCCTGATTGATCTGATTCACCAGTAGCGGATCTTCCAAATAGGTTTGAACACGTTCGTAAACTCTCGCACTCACTTCGTGCCGCAACTGACTAACAATATCGTTGACTATGTGCTCTCCGTTTCTGTAAGACAGATAGCCAACGCAGCCAACAGCAGCCAAAATTTGGAGAACAAAGGGAACTACCAAGACATTGCGGAGACGGAATTTGCCCGATCTGGAGACGATCGCACTTTTTTCTGAAACCATTGTTAAAAACACTCCCAGCGGGCAGTTTTTTGTTACAAGACTTGATAATGGATATATTAAGAGCGACTAACAATGTTATCATATCAAAAACTAAACCAACATCAAAAAATCTGCGTTCATCAGTGCTCATCTGCCTGCATCAGCGGTTCAACTAAAAAAAGAATTTTCCACAAAAATGCAAATTACTCAATCCCTCCACAGCGCCATACTCATCTCTAACCTGGAAAAATCCCAACACTTTTACAGCACCGTACTAAGACTGCAAAAAATCGATCGAGACTTAAAATTTCCCGGAATCTGGTATCAAATCGGCGACTTCCAGCTCCACCTAATTTTAGCTGCAACAATTATCCCAGATGCCGTAGACTATGATAAATTGGGGCGGAATCGACATCTAGCGTTTGCTGTGGCTAACTTAGAGGTTGCCAAAGAGCAATTAATCGCTCACAATTGCCCGGTACAAATGAGCGCGTCAGGTCGATCGGCATTATTTACCCAAGATCCCGACGGCAACATCATCGAACTCAGCGAGTAACAGATGAAAATCATCGCTTATTCTTACACCGAACCGCTACTGGAAGCAGCACCCGCACCGGAAATTTGGGGTCAAGAAGTCGATCGCACCTATCAAGACTTAGGAGGGCGCCAGCAACTGCAACAACTCCTAAAAGACTGCGAAACAGAACCAGTCAAATACTTATTAATTCAGCGGTTTGAAGAACTAGGCGACACATTGCAGCAAGTGTGCTCGCACCTCGCCCAACTCGAAAACCTCGGCGTCGAAATCATCGTACAAGCAGAAACAGAACCGCTAAACCGCAAAAACTTGCTGCAAATCCTCGCAGAAATCCAGCGCAGCCAACACAGCCGGAGTATTCGCAAAGGACACGCCCGCAACCGCATCAAATCCCGGATTCCACCGGGTAAGGCTCCCTACGGCTACCGGCGCGGCAAAGATTGTTATACGATCGATAAAACCACCGCCCCCACCGTCAAAGACTTTTTTGAACACTTTTTAATTTACGGTTCCTTGCGAGGTTCCGTGCGGTATTTAGCCAAGAAATACAACAAAAAAATCTCTGTAAGCACCGGCCGCCGCTGGCTGACAAATCCCGCTTACCGAGGCGATTTGGAATATCAAAACAGCCAAGTAATTTCTAACACCCACGTCCCGATTATTTCCAGAGAAGAAGCCGCCCAAATAGACAGGTTACTGCGCCGCAACCGCTGCCTTTCTCCTCGCAGCGCTAGCGCCCCACGTTCCCTCGCAGGTTTAGCAATTTGTGCAGAATGCAAATCGCCCATGACAGTTGCCAAAGTCACCTCCTACCGCAAAGAAAAAGAATACCTTTATTTGCGACCGATTAACTGTCCAAAACAGCCTAAATGTAGCGGCCTTTCCTACGATGAAGTATTGCAATTAACCATCGCCGGTATTTGTCGGGATTTACCCGATGCTGTTGCTGGGTTGCAAATGCCGAATATGAATGGAATTAAAGCAGGAATTGTCAGGGCGATCGCCTCCAAACAAGAAATCATAGAGCAACTTTCCGCCCTGATTGATAGCGGCATTTTAGACACGGAAACGGCAGAGTTTAGAGCCTACAAAATCCGCACCGAAATTGCCGAACTGCAAAGCAAATTAGCGCAACTACCCCCAGTAAATTTGCGAGAAACTGCCCAAACAGTTTCCCTTCCCCAATTTTGGCTCGATTTATCAGAATCAGAACGCAGGTTTTACTTTCGAGAATTTATCAATCGCATTGAAATCGTTCGGGAAAATACAAATTGGAAACTGCAAATTATTTTCATTTTTTAAGGATTAGCTCGATGTTCATCCATAGCTCCTAGGTTAGATGCCCGACTTGTTAAAGAAGTGGCGTATTTGGGTACTCTCTTAGTTCGCTAGGAGTGGACTTCGTTTGACAAGCATCGGTTTCTACCGCTGAATTATCTTTTTTGCCTTTTAACAAATAGGCGATCATCTCTCCTTTACCTTTAACCGTTATCGCACCTCTTTCCTCAAATACATACCGATCTTTTAACAGCTCATAAATAGCAGTAGTAACTTGAATATACCCCGGTAATCCTTGACATTCCATCCGAGAAGCAACATTAACAGTATCTCCCCACAAGTCATAGATAAATTTTTTAGTGCCAATTACGCCAGCAACTACTGGCCCTGTATTAATGCCAATCCGAATTTGAAATGGTTCGCCTCTGTCAGTTTGAAAATCAGCGATCGCTTCCTGCATATCCAAGGCCATATTCGCGATCGCTTCTACATGATCTGCCCTCGGCACAGGCAACCCCCCCGCTACCATATAAGCATCTCCAATTGTTTTAATTTTTTCCAAACCGTGTTTTTCAGTTAGTTGGTCAAACCTGGAAAAAATCTGGTTCAGTACATTTACCAATTCTAGAGGCAACATTCTAGCAGCAATAGATGTAAAATCGACAATATCGGCAAAAAGAACTGTTGCTGAATCAAACCTCTGGGCAGGAGAACCCTCGCCCTTTTTCAAATTTTCAACAATCGCTGCTGGTAAAATATTCAGCAATAAATGATCGGACTTTGTTTGAGCAAGCCGTAAAGCTAGCTCCACCCCCTGCCGCTCTTTAATTTCGTTTTGCAAACGTTCGACAAGTTCTTGGAATTGCTTCGTTTGCTCTTGAAGTAACTGTTGTTGACTTTGAATAGTTAACTGATTTGCCACTCGTGCCAATACTTCTTTAGCATGAAAAGGTTTAGTAATATAGTCAACTGCTCCCACATCAAAAGCTTTCACCTTATCTACAACGTCATCTAAGGCGCTTAAGAAAATTACCGGAATGGAACTGGTTTTTGGTGAAGCTTTCAACTTTGCACATACCTCATATCCATTCATATCTGGCATCATCACGTCCAGCAAAATTAGAGTCGGCGGAAACTCTTGCACTGTAGCGATCGCCCTTTGCCCGTTCAGCGCTTTACGAACCTGATACCCTTGTTCGGTCAAGATTGTAGATAAAAGCCGCACATTATCGGGCTTATCATCAACTACTAAAATGTTGGCTTGAATTGTAGGATATTGATGGCTGTCCATGCGATGGCTCACGGTAGTTTGTCAAGATAAAAGATATTAAAACTTAAGAAGTTTACCTCAAAAAAAACGCAACAGTAGAAATTCCGATTTGCTCTCCTAAAAAGAGATGGCAAGGAGACGGTATTGGGGGTTAATGTTAGGTCTTTTTTTAATATAATAGCCTCCTAAGTTTAGATTAGTTGAAAACTGGTATTTTTACCTCGTCGCAACTGCTGACTGCGCTATCTCTATAATATCGTCAAATAGGAAATCCTGCACCAAAGTAGTTAAATATTGTGCAGACAAAGCAAATTCGCTCGGCATTTCCTCAATCAACTTGACAATTTTATCGTCGCAACATTCATGAGCAGCATGAGATATCTTTTCTACCCACTCAATAGGCATTTGACCGAGTTGTGACTCGACAGATTGATTGCTAGTCACTCCGCTAATTTCGCTGTCATTTTCTAGGGTTGCATCAACAGATTCCTCGTAAATGTAACGTACTCCTAAAAGTTCTTCCATTTTCGCAAATAATATCTTTGCATCGAAGGGTTTACGCATGAAATCATCGCAGCCTGCTCCTAAAATAGTTTGTCGTTCCTCTTCAAAAGCGCTCGCAGTAAGAGCAACTATTACAGTTTGTTTTCCGAGAGGATGAGCTTTAATTTTTCTAGTGGCTTCATAGCCATCCATGACAGGCATCTGCATATCCATCCAGATCAGGTGCGGTTGCCAATCCTCCCATACAGCAATAGCTTCTTCACCATCTCTAGCTTCTCGCACGAGGAGGCCTAGTGGTGACAATAATCTCTCTATTACTAGGCAGTTATCGGCGCGATCGTCAACAACCAAAATCCGGTATTCTGCTTGATTCGGTGCTAAACCCATTACTTTTTTCTGCGGTTTAAGGATTTTAATCTCGCTGGGAGGGGCAAGGCTGATTTGAATATCAAATGCAAACTTACTTCCCAACTCAGGTGTACTGCTGACAGTAATATCTCCTCCCATCATTTGTACAAATTTGCGGCTAATTGGTAAACCTAATCCAGTACCCTGTTGAGATTTTTGACCTGTTTTTGTTTGCTCAAATGGTTCAAATAACTTATTCATTTCTTCTGCGGCAATGCCAAGGCCAGTATCTTCAATTTCAAACTGAAGGCGTAACAATTCCGACTTTTGTAAAAATACCGGGCGAATAGAATTCGCGTCTACACAATCAAAGTCCGCCTGCGCGGACTGATTAGAACCCGCGCACCATCCGGGTTGTGTTTGTATAGCTGCGGTTTCAACCGCCAAGCTTTCCGAACCCGCGCACCATCCGGGTTGTGTTTGTATAGCCGCGGTTTCAACCGCCAAACTTTCTTCTACCTGATTTTTCACTCGCAAAGTAACACTACCCCTCTCTGTAAACTTGATCGCATTTCCTACAAGATTAATCAAAATTTGGCGCAATTTACCTTCATCTCCACTAACAAAGTCCGGTACACCCTCACCCACTTCCAAATTTAGCTGCAATTTCTTAGATTTAGCTTTTAATCGAAACATTTCTTCTAAGGTTTTTAGCAAGCGCATTAAATTAAAACTGCTTTCATTAAGCTGACTTCTGCCCGCTTCAATTTTGGACATTTCCAAAATGTCATTAATTAGCGATAGCAAGTGTTCACCCGCGCGATTAATAATTTCTAGGTGCTGTTGGTGTTGATTGTTGAGAGATGAATCGCGCACCATCACCTGACTAAATCCGAGAATGGCATTCAGGGGAGTTCGCAATTCATGGCTCATAGAAGAAAGGAATTCGCTCTTGGCGCGGTTAGCTGTATCAGCAGCTACGACAGCTTTTTGTAATGCTGTTTCTGCTAATTTGCGATCGGCAATTTCAGTTTTTGCTTGTTCAAAAAGGGTGGATTGCTTGATGGCAATTGCTAGCTGCACGGAAATTTGCTTGAGAGATTCTATCTCAGAAGCGTTCCAAACCCTTTGACTGCGGCAGTGATGAGCAATGAGTAGCCCCCATAGTTTTTCACCTTGCAAAATGGGAACCACGAGGTTAGCTTTAATTTCAAACTGGCTTAGTAAATTAATGTGGCACTCTGAAATACCTGCCGTGTAAATATTGTCGATCGCGCGAATGTGTCCCTGCTTGTAAACAGAGACGTAGCGTTCCTGAAAACAAGGGTCATTAATGTCAATTCCCAAAATCGGCATCGTACCGACTGCTACCGACTCAACGGCGATAAATCCACTCCAATCTGGATTAAAGCGGTAAATAACTGTTCTATCAGTTGACAAAAACTGGCGGACTTCTTCAACAGCCACTGTCATCACTTCTTCTAAGTTAAGAGAGGAACGAATTCGCTCTTGAATGGAATTCACGAGCCGCTCCCTTTTTACTTGTTGCTGCAAAGCTGCTTCCGCCTGTTTTCGAGCAGTAATATCTACTCCATAACCCACGCACTCCACAGGTATGCCAGCAGCATTTTTGACTAACTTGATCTCATCGTATATCCAGCGATAAGTACCGTCTTTGTGTAGTTCGCGGTATTCGTAGGAAATCGATTCTTTTTCCAATATCCGAGCAAATGAAGTAGCAACAAGCTCTCGATCTTCAGGGTGAATGAGGCTGTGCCAATCAAGGGAACCATCAAGAAATTCTCTGGATTCGTAACCAATCATTGAAACAATATTATCGCTGACAAATGTTACGTCATAATTTCCCCCTAATTTGCAGCTAAAAATCACCGCCGGGGTAGTCGCCAGCAAATATTGCAAGCGTTCGGTGACAGAGCGCAAGTTTAACTCGGCTTGCTTGCGATCGCGAGCTTCCATTGCTAAAGCTGCGATCTGCGCCACATAGCTAGCGAAGCTTTGTTCGTCGAGCGTCCACTTCCTCGCCGTGCCCTGACGTTCCAAACAAATTACACCGGCAAGTCGTCCTTGATGGGTAATAGGAACATCTAGCATTGATGAGATGTTTAAAGGAATCAAATAAGATTCGGTAAATTCTAGGGTGCGCGGATCGGTTTTGGCATCAACTGCTGCGAGTACCTGTTCTGTATTCAAAGCTTGGAAATAGCTAGGATAGTCAGCAACTTTCAGTTCTGCACCCCCGCTGTGTTGATTGGGTGTCAGTTCGTAAAGATCGGCACAGCACATTGCGGATTTATCTTCCTGATAAAACCAAATACTTGCCCGATCGACATTCAGGGTACGAGTTGCCATTTGCGTAATCTCTCTCAACGCCTCGCCGATATTTCCCTCGTAGATACTAGAATTTTTTGCTAATTCGAGCAAGCCAGTTTGTTGTTCTGTTAACCTAGTTTCTCGTTCGCGCAAAGCGGATTCAGCGGCTATTCTTTCTCTAATTTCTGCTTCTAAATAACCATTAATTTCGGTCAACTGTGCGGTACGCTCTTGGACTTTAATTTCTAAGTCATCATAAGCGTGGCGTAAGGCTAACTCTGCATCTTCACGCACAGCAATCTCAGTTTGCAACTTGCGATTTATTGCCTCTAATTCTTGGGGAGTTTTTAAAGATAAAAACTGGGGCAATAGTGTTACCATCGAGGCGGCGGTGTAGCAGGAAACCAGCGCAGTAATTCCTTTTTCAATCCCCGACAGCCAATAAGCGGAATGCCACAAAGTCCAAATTTCTAGTAAGTGTCCCGTGCCGCAGAGAATAATAAATGCACCAAATAAAGCAAATATTCCTAAAAAAGGAACATCGCGCCGCTTGAAGATAAAATAAATTAGCATCGCCGGAATTGAATAGTAGGCGATCGCGATTAAAAAGTCCCCAGTTACGTGCAGCCACACTAAAGGCGTTTGCCAAAGATAGCAATGACCGTGAGGCATATACTGAGTTGGGGAAAAGATATTTTTGAGTGCTTCCCACATAATACTTGTTATTGGCCGATAATAGGGATTTGATGATGCCTAAGTTAGGCAAAAAATAAAATAAACCGAAAGTTGTAGCTGGATTCAGCATTATTTATTAACGCCTCAACCCAGCTTGTTCATAACAGCTTGCTTCTGCACTAGGTGGCGATCGCCAAATTGCGATCGCCAAGGAATTTCAATTATAAACTCAGTACCTCTCCCAACCTCGGAAGTGCAGCGCAAATAACCTTCATGGGCTTGAATAATCTGATAAGAAATCGCCAAACCCAGACCCGTACCAGCACCGATAGGTTTCGTCGTATAAAATGGATCGTAAATTTTAGCGATCGCATCATAATCTATGCCAGTGCCATTATCAGCAATGTGAATCTGCACCCACTTCCCATCAACTAAAAGGGTGCGGATGCGAATTTTTAGCAGTGGGCAATGGGCAGTTTGTAAGTGGTCAGGTAAATTATTTTCCCAATAGCCGTTGGTCGAATGTCCCTGCTGTGCCATCTGTTCTAAAGCATCAATAGCATTAGAACAAATATTCATAAATACTTGGTTAAGCTGCCCAGCGTAGCATTCTAATTCTGGCAAATCTCCATACTCTTTAATCACTTGAATCGGCGGACGGTTTGGTTGTTCTTTCAAGCGGTGCTGCAAAATCATTAAAGTGCTATCGAGTCCTTCATGAATATTTACCTTTTTCATGTCGGCTTCGTCTAATCGGGAGAAAGTTCGTAAAGATTTAACAATTTCCCTAATCCGCTCTGCTCCAATTTTGATTGAACCAAAAAGTTTTTGCAAGTCTTTTAAAATAAAATCGAGTTCGATAGTGTGAATCTTGTCTGCAATTTCCGGCGCAGGAGTGGGGTAATAAACTTGATAAGCCTTAATCAATGCCAAAATATCTTTAATGTATTCCTGGGCCGGAATCAGATTGCCATAAATGAAGTTAACAGGGTTATTGATTTCGTGAGCAACCCCAGCTACCATTTGCCCCAAAGAGGACATTTTTTCAGTTTGCACGAGTTGAGTTTGGGTGCCTTTGAGTTGTTGCAGAGTGTTCTCTAGCTGCTGAGTTTGTTCAAGTAGTTTGGCTTCCGAGCGCCGCAATGAATTTTCAGCCAAGGAGCGATCGCGATTTTCCTGTTGCAAAAGTTCATTGGTGGATTCTAAAGCGAGCGTTCTCTCAATAACCCGTTTTTCCAATTCCAGCATTAATTCTGAGAGTGCTTCCTGAGCTTGTTTGCGATCGCCAACCTCATTTTGTAAAGCCAAATTTGCCACCGCCAATTGATCGGGACTGGGGATAGCCAAGATTTTTGGGATTAGTTCCACCAGGACTGCTGCTGTACATAGCGAAATCAACGCCGTAATCCCTTTAAGAAAACCAGAGAACCAATAATTAGGATGCCACAGCGTCCATATTTCCATAATATGGGTAATGCCGCAGCAGATAATAAAAGAGCCAAATAACATGAAAACCCAGTCAAAAGGCACGTCTTTCCGCTTCTTGACTATATAAATCAGCGTGATGGGTATCGCAAAATAAGCGCAAGCAATCAAAGCATCGGATAAAATGTGCAGCCCCACTAATCCAGGCTTCCACAAGTAGCAGTGGCCGTGAGGAATAAAATAATTTGAAAACATTTCATGAACCATTTGCATCTACTCAACTCGGTTATTTGCTAATATTTTGTAGAGTGATTACAGGAGGATTGTAAAACCTGCTGGCACAAAAAGAATAATTAGGCTTTTAAACTTAACACTTGTGATGAGTAGATACAGCGATCTGAAACTACCTTTAATTAAATTAACATCAATCCACTAAGGTTTAGCAAGGTCAACTGTCACATTCTTAATTATGGCTTTACGATCAAATGTGACACCTGCATGACATTTTGGCGAATTCGCTTTGAAAAACTGAGCGCTGCTACCTGAAAGGGAACCCAGCCAACGCCTCTTGAAATTGGGTTATGGCGCAATACGCTTGGGTTAAGACGGATCCCCCCTAGCCCCCCTTAAGAAGGGGGGAACCGGAAGTTATCAAAGTCCCCCTTCTTAAGGGGGATGCGAGGGGGATCTCGCAAGAGGATAAAAGCGAGATGTCTCAGGTTTCATACTTAAGTTGACACGCCTTTGGGCGCTCAGTGACAAGTGAATCCTTTATTGATATTGGTGCGCTGCGGTGAGATTTAACGGATTTGACCTGTTATTCCCTGAGAAATGTGGCTACAGGCTGGCGTCGCAATCGAATAGGCGATCGGCTTTACAGTCAATCATAAGTGATAATATCAACGATATACTCACTTATAATTGCAAATTATGACAATAGATGAGGTACTACAGCTAACTCATGCCCGATCGCAAAAAAATTTACATCCCGTACAAAAAATCATACTCAACAGTGATAATATCAACGATAAACTTACGGGATAATAAATTATGACGATAGATGAAGTAATACAGCTAACTCGTGCCCGATCGCAAAAAGATTTACATCCCGTACAAGAAATCCTACTCCGCCAAGTTTGGGAAGGAAAGACTTATACAAGCATCGCATCAGCCTCTCATTACGGAGAGCATTACCTGAGAAACATCGCCTCGGGCTTGTGGCAATCTCTCTCTGAAATCTTGCAGAAACCTATTAGCAAATCAAATTTTCGCTCCTCTCTAGAATCGCGTTCCCTAACGGTAGAGGAACAAGAATTAATTGAAGAATTCACCCGCAGCCAATGCCTAGTAACACCTTTAGAATATCCCGGCTCTCCCGTACCCCTCGGTTCGCCATTTTATATCCCTCACCCGCTAATTCAAAAACTCGCGTATCAAGAGATTGCCAAACCTGGAAGTGTTCTGCGGATTAAAGCTCCCAGGAAGATGGGTAAAAGTTCCCTCCTGCTACGGATTATAGATCGGGCTAATTCTCTTGACTACCGAACTGTAAGTTTGGATTTTCAGCAAGCCGAGGAAGCTGTTTTAGACAAATTCGATAAATTTTTACGGTGGTTTTGTGCGAACATCAGCCGTCACCTAGAATTGCCACCTCTATTAGATGATTATTGGGATGAAGATATGGGTAGCAAAGTAAGCTGTACCATTTATTTGCAACAATATATATTAACTGAAATTAATAGCCCTCTGGTTTTAGCTTTAAATGAAGTCAATAGAATTTTTGAGTATCCCAAAATTGCTAGAGAATTTTTGCCACTGCTGCGAAGCTGGCATGAAGAAGCAAAGAGGACTGAAACTCTGGGAAAACTGCGGTTAATCGTCCTTCATTCCACAGAAATTTATATTCCTTTAAAGCTCACTGAATCGCCTTTTAATGTCGGTTTGCCGCTGCAATTGCCCTATTTTACAGAAGAGCAGATACTTGCTTTAGCGCAGCGTTACGGACTCGATTGGAAAGATAGCCCCGATGCCGAGCGACTGATGGCAATGGTGGGGGGACATCCTTATCTGGTGCGGCTCGCTCTTTACCACCTCTGTCAAAACAGTGTAACACTAGATCGGCTTCTACAAGAAGCTCCCACAATAGGAGGAATTTATAAAGATTACTTGCGGAGTTTTTGGGTGACATTGCAAGAAGAACCCGAACTCGCAATTGGACTTAAACAAGCGGTAAAATCTGAGCGGGGCGTGGAATTAGATCCGATAGTAGCTTCTAAATTAGTTAGTATGGGGCTGATTCATATCGATAACAACCGCTGTACGCTGAGCTGCGAGTTGTACCGCCTGTATTTTGGTTCGCAAAACTTTGTTTAGAGGGAGGTTTTAGAGTTTCTTTGCGTAAGTTATATTAGAATAAAGCGATCGCACCACATCGTCATATCTACATAAATTCACTACATACTCACCTTTAAACCAACCCATAAACGGCATGACCAAGGTTACATACCAAATCGGCGGTAGTCTCGCTAGTGATGCACCTACTTATGTGGTAAGACAAGCAGATTCCGAACTCTATGAAGCCTTAAAAGCAGGCGAATTTTG